>JBKDPX010000392.1:0-4335 GCA_046342165.1 Phycisphaerales bacterium
GGACGTACGCGCAGGTTCGCTCGAAGATTCTGTCGACGGTGCGTCCGATTTCGGCGCTGTCGGGCAAGTGCGTGACGGGCGGCGTGTTGAACGTCAACAACGCGATGCGCTGAGCGCAAGTTCAATGGCCACAAAAAAACCCCGCGATTGCGGGGTTTTTTGTTTTCGGTTCCTCGCGCGGATCAGGTCGGAGGATTCGTGATGTTGAGTGTCACGTTCGTGTTCACGAGCGTGACACCCTTGTTCTTGTCGGTGATGCGGAGCCAGATGCTGTTGGCGGAAGCAGGCTTGGTTACAAAGCCTTGGAACTTGTAGTTGCCGGTGGTCGACTGATAAGTTCCTCTTCCAAGCACCCATGTTTCCACGGTGTCGCCCAATGTGTTGAAGACGAGGAACTCCACGGAAGTGATTCCGAGACCTTCGGGATCGGCGATTCCTGACGCCTCGATGGTGATGGCGGAACGGGTGTTTGCGATCGGAGCGCCTGTGGTGTTCGTCACTCCTGTGTACGCGGGAGGTGCGTTCACCAACAGATTCACCGAGTATGTCGCGGTTGAGTAGTCGAGGCCGTCGAAGGCGCGAGCGAGAATCAGGTTGCCGGGCGAAGTCGCCGCTTCGCGATAACGGAAGCGCTCATCGACCACGACCGGCAGGCTGAAAGTTCCCGCCACGAGAGATTCGCCCAAGAACGAGTCGGATGCGGGATCGAGGACTCCGTCGAAGTTCGAATCGAGGAAGTACTCGACCTTGGTGACCACACCGTCTCGATCTCTTGGCGTCCTGGCGGAGAGAACGACACTCTCGTTGCGATTGGCGATCAAAGTGGTGCGGGCGGCGATGCCGGCAAGGGTGGGCGTGGAATTGCGGATTTCGAATGTCGTCGAGACCGCATCGGATCGCTCACCTGTGGTGCCGAAGTTGTCGAACGCAATCGCCTGGAATCGATTGACGCCCACGGGGAATGCGCGAGTGGCGAGCGAGAGAGTCCAAACGCTTCCTGACTTGCGAGCCAGTCCGAGCAGCACATCGTAGTCATCAGGATTGCCGTCACGATCGGCGCGGATTTCGATTTTGCGGACGCCGGAGTTCGCCACATCGTCCGTGACACCCGCGATGGTGAACGTGATGTAGTCGGGACGCGATACGAATGAGCCGACAAGCGGAGCCTTCGGAGTTACGGAGAAGGATCCGATCGAGGGGCGTGCATTGATTCGCAGTGTCGTGGTCGCGACCGTTGACTTGTTTTCATAGTTGTCAACGGAGCGAGCGAAGAACCGGTAGGTTCCTGGATCGAGCGATGCGACGAGTTCGCTGATGTCCAATTGCCAATCGGCGGCGATCACCGGCCGACCCGTCGGGGTCGGAGTGGCGACTGAGCCGATGAGCGCATCCTCGGCGTCGAGAATCGAGTTGCCGTTGATGTCGCGGTAGTAATCAAGTCGCGTCACGATGCCATCGCGATCCACCGGGGGCGACGAAGGGAACAAGGTGACCGTGCCACGAAGTTCAGGCACCGATCCGAGAATGACAGAGGATGATTTGAGGCCCGACATCGACGGAATGGTTTCGGTGACTCGAAGCCGCGACGTGTATGTCGTTGAAGTGGTGCCGTTGTTATCTTCCGCGACGCCGAAGAAGGTGTAGCTTCCGGCGATGCGCTCGTTTGTGGGAATCGTCAGCGTGAAAGGCGCAGTGGTCACGCGTGAAAGCAGCAGGTCGATTCCGGCGTTGTACATGCCGTTGCCGTTGGTGTCGGCGAAATAGGAAACCGCCTGTACCGAGCCGTCGGGATCCGCAAGGTTGGACAGGGACAATGTCACGGATGTGCCGCGAGCGACGGTGGAAGGTGTGATGCGTAATCCGGAGGCGGTAGGGGCGAGAGAAGAAATCGAGATCGTCGTCGATCGGACGGGGCTGTACTCTCCGAGGGAGTTTTCGGCGCGAGCGATGATCTTCACGCTCGGATTGATTCCGATGTTCGCCGCTGGAAACTGAAGGCGGAAGGAGTTCGATGAGATCGTGGAACTTCCGAGCACCGTATCGGAACCGTCGACTTCGTTGTTGCCGTTGGAATCCCACCAGTATCGCACGGTGCCGGCAACGGCTCCGGTTGCGGTGAGCACCACATTGCCGGAGATGCCGACGGTGGAACGTTCCGCGACGACTTCGAAAAGCTCCGGCGCAGGAGGCCGCACCGTGACGGTGAACGTATCTTCGGTCGCATTCGTCGTGGAGTCGATGCCGGTGGCTCGGACCGTGACCGTGGTTGATCCGGTCTTGTTCGGCAAGTACGAGATTACGACTTGTCCCTCCACGATCTGTGCGGAAACCAGAGTCGGATCGCCGACGGTCACCGAGTAGTTGAAGGCCGAGATTCGTCCGATGTCGCTGAAGGAAACCAAGTTGTCGTTGGTGACTGGTCCGCTTGCGTAGTTTCGGAGCGGAACTTCACCGAAGACTCCGCCACCGTCGGCGTTGAACACAGGAACCGCGGCGATCGCATCAACGACGGTCATCCCGTCGCCGATGACGCGACCGAATACCGTGAACCCGCCGTTTTGGCCGTCGAGAATCGATCGATTGTCCGCGAGGTTAAAGAACCACTGGTTTGTCGCACTATTGGGATTGCCGCCAAGCTTCGCCATCGCGATCGTGCCGCGGGTGTTCGGGATGCCCGGTTCGTTGAGGATCGGCGGGAACGACGAGATGCTGGGAGGACTGGGGACGGTCGCACGGAATCCGCCGCCTTGGACGACGAAGCCGGGAACCGAACGGTGAATCATCGAGTTGTCATAGAGATTGCCGTCGACGTATCGAAGGAAGTTTTCGACGGTGATGGGTTTTTGTGCGTCAAAGAGCTGGACGTTGACATCGCCGAAGACGCTTCGGAACTTGACGATGGTTCCGGCCAAGTCGGGATCCGCGAATCGATTCGCCAGATCGATGTTGGTCGCCGCGGAATTCATTTCGATCTGCAGGTCCGCGATGGGATTCGCAACTGACACGCTGAGCATGGCGCGTGATTCGAGCGGTTCGAAGCATCGACCTGCATCATGAACAAGTGAACGGACATGTGAACGCGTTTCAGCGGACTTCATCGTGGAATTCCTTGTGTCACCTAGCCGGGCCGATGTCGGCCGAGGGCTTCATCTCAGATTGTCGCATGTCTATACGGATTGCACACCCGAATTGTTGAACGGCGAACGCCCTTCACCCTCTGAATTCCCGATGTCCTGTCGCAGATGTACGGAATCCGTCAGGGTTACGGCTTGGGCGACTGAGGCTTCTCATCCTCTTTGGTCAGATGATCCAACAGAGTCCCGGTCAACGCACCGGCGGCGCCGTTGGAATCTCCACCCACCATCACGCGCGGGGTGATCTGAATGTTCTTCTCCCCGACGATCTTCAGGATTTCGAGCAGTGCGGCGTTGTCCTTACCGATTTGCAGCACGATCTGTTGATAGGCGTCGGCCTGCGCCGCCGCCTTGATTTTCGTCGCCTCGGCTTCGGCCTTCGCCTCGATGACGCGCTTCTTCTGCGCTTCTTCCGCGATCTTCACTTCGTACGTCGCGGTGGCGAGTTTTTTCTCTTCTTCCGCCTCTTGAGTCGAGCGGCTGAGTTCTTTCTTCTGGTTCGCGGCTTTTTGCTGTTCCTGGAAGGTGAGTTGTTCCTGCTTTGCGATTTCGCGATCCTTCTGTGTCTTCAAGAGATCGCCGAGTGATTGCTCGTCGCCGACATTGCCGATTCGAACCGCCGTCACCGTGACGCCGAAGCGCGCCATTTGACTCTTGAGCATCACGAGAGACTGCGACTCTTGAGTCGATCGCATCGAGACATAATCGAGCGCCTTGACATTCTCGGCGTTGTTGCGGAAGATCGCGCGGACCGCTGAATTCAGCGCGTTGCGGAAGCGCTCTCCTTCGTCATCGCCGAGTTTCGCGACGACGATCGCGGCTTTGGTCGGCTCGACGAGGTACTCAACGCGAACATCGACGGGGAATGTGAAGCCGTCATTGGTGCGTACGGTGATCGCCCGTTCTTCGGATGCCGCGGATTCCGGCGTCGGAGGCGCTTGACGTTGCGCCGAATTCGTATTCGCGGCGGCGGTGTAGTGCGCGATCATCTGCGTGCTCCACATTTCAGTCACCGTGAACGCGTCGGTGTTGAGCGGATATTTGCCGGGAGGGAGCACTTCGGTGCGAATACCCATTTCGCCGGGTCCGGCGAACAACATCGTGTCTTTGCTTTCATCCGAACCGATCACCGAAGGGGTATGCACGACAATGCTCGGCGGCTTGCCGTAATTGGCTTTGAGCACCCCGACTTCACCGGGGT
>JBKDPX010000393.1:0-3757 GCA_046342165.1 Phycisphaerales bacterium
AGGGATCGTGCCGGCCGCAACCCCGGGACTCCGACTCTTGTCAGACACAACCTTTCTGGTACGCTCTTCCCGCCGTAAGAGTTGTTTCCCATCTGCATTTGAATGAATCGAGTCAAGATGCCGCGAATGAACAAACCGGGATGGAATGCACAACGCCCCTTTCTGGCGTGTCTCGTGGCGATATTCATCGGTAACGAATCATCCGATGCGCGTCAGAACAGTTCGATACACTGAAGCATTGTCCCGTTGTACAACTCAACGACGGTGCGAGAACCCGATCCTCGGGTTTTGACCGCGGATGCGCTGATCACCCGTATCTCGGATCGTGCGAGGGATAGACATGCGCGCGAGGACATCGTCAACGGCGTGATCTTCCGCGCGTATGACCACTGGCTTCCTTTTTACTGGGAGCAACGCGTCGCGGAGATCGAAATCGTCGATCGAGTCGCTCGGGGTGGAAGTGATATCGTCTTTCGATGGACGACGCTCGCTCGGATGAACCCCGCCGAGTTCCGCACCTTTTATGCGGATTCACCCTCGGTCGCGATGTATCACAACAATCAATCCGACTTTCTTCAAGCGGGAGTGACGCTCCTGTCGCAGACGCCGTCCGTCCGCTATCCGGGCGAGACTGAATACACGTATGAATCGAGAGTCACGCGTCGATGGCCGTCACAAACTCCGCTGCGAATCGGCGACAAGATCGAGATCGAGTTAAGTCAGTTTCTGCTCGCGCCGCGGAACGGCAGAACAAACTACTACGGAACAGCGCTGTTGTACGTGGTCGGGCGCGGCATCGTTCCGTGGTATGCGAAGGCCAGAGAGGAGGCGCTGACGCCGGCTGCAGCCGCGGCGGCATCATTTGATTCCGTCCCGCTTCCCGAGCGTGCGTTGACCGCGGGCGAACTGACTCTTTCGTATCCGTACTCGAACGAACCTGCCGAGCGGTTCAAGCAGATGGCGGGCAACATCTCGCATGCCAGCGGCCACGAGTTCATGCTCGGACGCCGACTGCATCACACGGACTTCGTCTCCGGTGCGCACAGTGAACCGGGCAATCCGATTTTCGCGGCACATGTGAATCAATCCGGTGTTGCTTTCGTCAATACAAGTTGCGTCGGATGTCACGTGAACAACGGTCGCGCGATTCCGCCGTCCATCGGCACGATCCTCCGGACAGCAGCGGTGCAACTGGGGCGTGATGCATCAGGCAAACCGCATCCGCAACTGGGCGAGTTTCTTCAGCCCGGCGCACAGGCGACTGGGGGGATCCTCGGACGAATCGAAGCCGAAGCGAACAGTGCTCGAAGTGGCGTGATCAATGAAGCGACCAACGACGTCGGCGGCGGACAATGCGTGACGTCTTTTGATTCAGGCGACTGGATGGCGTTCGGAAATCATCCGGTCACGATACCGACGACCGGTCCGTATCAAGTGAGCTTTCGCGTCGCAAGCGGAATCAACGGCGGCACGGTCCTGTTTGAAGAGATGGGCGGAAGCCCGCTCTATGGAACAATCACGATCCCGAACACCGGCGGCAGCGGCAATTGGCAGACCGTCACCGCGACGGTGACACTGCCCGCGGGGACGCGAAGATTCGGCCTCAACGCACGCGTCGGCGGATGGAAGCTCAACTGGTTCGAAATCGGCTCGACGGGAACTCCCAGCACTGAAGGCGGTGCGGTGATCGAGAGTTGGAGCTTCATCAATGGGACATACGGCGACGGGATGCCGTTCACGCTTCGTCGGCCGACATTTTCATTCACGGGAGCGACGGTCCCGGCGTTTTCGTCGGTGAGATTCGCTCCGTCTTTGATGGGTATGGGGCTGCTTGAGGCGATTCCGGAGAGCACGATACTTGCGCTTTCGGATCCGAACGACCTCAACGGGGATGGCATTCGGGGCATCCCATCCATAACTTCTCTTCTTACTTCTCCTCATATCCAACGTCTGGGCCGATTCGGTTACAGAGGCCGCACCGCCACCGTTCGCGATCAAGTGGCGTTCGCGCTGAACCGAGACATGGCTGTCCCGAGCGCTGACATGGCGAAGCTCGACGGCGAGACGATCGCCAGAAATCCCGCGGTTTCGAATCGCGAAGTCGATCAGATGGCGCGCTATGTATCGCTGCTGGGAGTACCCGCCCGGCGCGAATTGACGAATCCCGAAGTTCTTCGGGGTGAGAAACTGTTTGCCCGCGCCCGTTGCGCCTCGTGCCACGTGCCCAGCATGACCACAGGCTCGCATCATCCTTATGGCGAGCTTCGCAATCAGTCGATTCAACCGTACACGGACCTGCTGCTCCACGACATGGGACCGGGTCTCGCGGACAGCATGGCGGATCGAGGAATCCCGGGCTCGATGTGGCGCACTTCACCACTATGGGGAATCGGCCTCACCCCCTCAGTCAGCGGCGGCGAAGCCTACCTGCATGACGGGCGCGCGCGCACGCTTGAAGAAGCCATCCTGTGGCATGGCGGAGAAGCCAATCAACCCAAGGAAGAGTTCAGAACCATGAGCGCGAAAGATCGCGCGGCGCTGATTCGATTCCTGAAGTCACTGTGAAGAGAGCATCCGCCTTTAACCGAGATCCACGCCGATCCGCTCGCGGCCCCAACCGATCCACGCCGAATCCGGAAGTTGCCGCCCCATCGAACGGAACATGAATGACAACTGTGCGTTGTGATAGAGCGCATGGGTCGGCACTTGCATGATCGCATCCGCGGCGGTCTGTCGAAACACTCGGCCGTCTCGATGACGTTCGACGATGCGCTCAAGCTCGGCTGCGTCCAGTGCATTCAAATAGGTATCCCAGCGCGCTCTGCTTTGCGCGAGATGCACTTTGATCGACGAGAGATCTGGGAGCATCTCCGGGGACGGCATAAAGACTCCGGCATCATCGTTCTGAAGTACTGAAATCCAGATACGCTCGGCGCCGGCAAGGTGGACAAGCGTGCCATGCACACTTCCGATGCCGATCGGAAACTCGCGACGGAGTTCTTCAGCGGTCAGCGATTCGCATGCGGCGATCGTGCGATCGGTAAGCCATCGAAGCCAGGTGTGGGCGTTGAGATAAGGGGTGCGAATTTCCATGACATTACTCCTTCAGGCGGCGATTGGGAGTGGGAGTTTCGTTCGCGTATTTTTCATTCAAGGTGCCGGATCTGGGACGAATCGCGCGCGAAACGCGCCTCTGACAGAAAGCGTGAGTTCTCCTGCGTTGTTGCCGGAAAACGCATCCGCTTCTTCGAGGATGGTGAGGAACACCGATTCGATCCTCATGAGTTCCGGAGAGCCCGCCATGCGCGTTGCTCCGATACGCGAGATATCGAGCTTCGAGCTTGTGGCGTCGGGGCCTTCCAGCGCCACGCTTCCGAAGTAGCGATTTACCCCGCCAAATCCGCTCACGCGATCATCGGAACCGAAGGTCAATGTCGGCGCGCGCTCGGGAATCGACAGCAGAGTTCCATCTGCATCACGAAGTTCAATCAATCTCCACGATGTGTCAGACAATGAAACGATCAGAGCTTTTGAGTGCGGCGCCCGCGATGTATTGTCGGCGGAAGAATCCCCTGCACATCCGACGAAAACGCTGAGCATCAGAGCGTGGCAGACAAGAATCGACGAACTCATTGGTTTCATGCGCTCATCGTAAGCGCCACTCGATCTGCGCGCTGATACGATGAGGTCCATGTCAAATCGTGATCACATGGACTGCTTTTGGCAACCGACACTCCGGGGCGATCTGGTTCTTCTT
>JBKDPX010000394.1:0-1827 GCA_046342165.1 Phycisphaerales bacterium
TGTCGTGTCCCTGGGACGCAAGCAGAGCGATCGTGCCGCCCATGCCGATTTCCTGATCGTCCGGGTGCGGACCGATGACCAGAATGCTCGCCATCGAGAACTCCCGTCTTGAGATCACTCGCGGAATCCGACCACGATCAGGCCGAGTAACACACTCTTTCCTTCGTTCGCCGGATCTGATGTTTCGATTTGCGCCATCATCAGACGCTCGGGCGTCTCCGTCGCGAAGAAACTCGCGTCCCTGAATTTGTCGGAGTACTCATCGCGGAAGTCCTCGAGGGCGATCTTCACGTATTGACCGACTTCGATCAGTTCAATCGGACATCCGTACCGCTGGTTCAGCCAGATCGTTGAAGGACCGAACTCGCGGCCGGTCGTATTCACGAATTCGATATGGGTGTCGTCGCGGAACACCTGAATGTCAAGAACTTCCCGCTGTACGTGTGATTCCGGAAACGCGCGCGCATAGGGAACCGTTTCGGGAATGCTGCGACAGCCCGAGCTCAACAGCGCCGTCGTCGCGAGGGAAACTAGACAGATCATGTGCTTTTTCATGCGTCCGATACTCCGTGCCCGTTTCGCAAAGACCTGTCTTCGCGCGATCAAGATTGTGGCGCCAGCGACTTGCTTAAAATCGCCGAGCGGTAGTTGGTGTACGCCCATTGCCAGTATTCGACGAGCCTGTAACCGCGCTTGAGATAGAACTTCTTGAGTCCCTCGTCCGGATCCGCCATCGAGCACGCGATCTCGGTCGCCCCGCACTCCGCGGCTCGTCGCTCGACCGTATCAAGCAACATCCGGCCGATGCCAAGACCCTGCATTTCAGGATCAACTGCGAATTGCGAGAATGAATCGACAAACTTGTTGCGGAACCAGGGAGGCGACGTCTCATCCTCCATTTCATGGAACAAGATGATCCCGACGATCTTCTCCTTCGACCTCGAACCCGCTGATTTGATCACCGCCAGATAGCACTCGCCGGATCCGCAGCGCTTTTTCGTGACCGAGTCGTCCTGGCGGCCGGCCAACGGCTGCAATCCCATCGCCATCTGTCCGGCGTAGGCCCGATGGAGCAAAGCCGTGATCTCCGAAATCGAATCGCGATGGGACATCAGCCGGATGCGGATATCGGCGCCCGTGTGTTTACCGGTTTCGTCAGTTGTCGCCATCTCTTTGGAGCGGTTTGACATGTTGCGGGTGGGATTCCTTCCTGACACGATCACGTCATGATATGCATGCGGAGACAGAACCTGTCCCTACCATCGACCGATGTGGGAGTATCGGACGAACTTGCGCGACGGACGCGAACTGTCTTGTTGCGAGGCCGGTCCAGCCGACGTCGGCGTTTTGCATGCGCTGCGTGCGGACATGGCCGGCGAAGGTGCCACGCTGTCAACAGCGGACGAGGTCCCGTCCGCGGAGGCCATGCTCCGTTCGATTCAACACCAACGGCTGCTGCGCATCCTGGCGTGGTGTGGGGAACAGTGTGTCGGAGAGGCTTCCTTGCGCCGCGGCTCGCGAATGTCCACCCGTCACGTCGCTTCCGTATACGTCGGAGTGATCAAGCCTTGTCGTTCGCTCGGCGTCGGATACGGTTTGATGAAGGCCGTGATTGACGCCGTTCACTCGCATCCCCGAATGTCCGGTGTCGTCAAGCTCGAACTCTCCGTCCTCGCCGCCAATACGCCCGCGTTGCGACTGTACGAATCGCACGGTTTCGCGAGGGAAGGTCTTCGGCGCATGCACATTCTCCGTCGCACGCGTGAGGGGAATGAACATCACGATGTTGTCATGATGGGACTGATCGTGCAATCCGAAACTTCTGCG
>JBKDPX010000395.1:0-7449 GCA_046342165.1 Phycisphaerales bacterium
GTTTCGGGCGTTACGAACCGCCGCGGCGAACTCCGTGAGCATCTGCGGTGTCATCGCGTTGCGCTTTTCCGGCCTGTTGAGACGGACGATCGTGATGTGATCGACGGATTCGACGAGGATCATGCTGATGTCGCCCCCGAGACCAAAGAGCGCGCGAACTGTGCAGCTCGGGTTAGTTCCTTTGGATCAATGTGACATTCAAAGCCCGCCGCTGAGATTGCTTCAACGAGCGATTCAGTGGAGATGTTGCCGGGAGCGCGTCCGAAAGACGAACCTGCGAAGGGACACCCGCCCAAACCCGCGACGCTTGAGTCGAATGAGCGAACGCCCAGCCGCAACGCTTCGATCACACAAGCTCTCGCGCGTCCAAACGTGTCGTGCAGGTGGACGGTGATCGGCGGAGCATCGAGCTTCTTCCAGTTCTCACCATGTCGTGAAAGGGAGGTCGTGTCGAACACTTTTCGGACAGCCCCGATCACCTCGCCGATCGATTCAGGCGTTGCAGCGCCCACGGTGTCGCCAAGATCAATCTCTTCGACCCCGATGTCAAGCAGTCGGCGTGCGACGTCGGCGACTTGTGAGGGCATGACATCTCCGTCGACCGGGCAGCGAACGATGCAGGAGATGTAGCCGCGCGTGTTCAAACCATTTTCGCGGGCGAGTGAGATCACAGGTTTGAACTTTTCAATCACCTCAGCGACTGATGCATTGGTGTTCTTCCTAGAGAACCCCTCGCTCGCAGCGGCGAACACTGAAGCTTTGGTAATGATCGGACTTCCGACGCGCACTCGGACCTGCTCGTTCACATCGAGCAGTCTTCGCATCCCCTGTTCGTTCGGAACGAGCGCGGACACCTCGCATGAGAGCGGCGGCAACGACGCCAGGAGTAGCTCAGCATCGCCGAGTTGGGGAATCCACTTCGGACTCACGAACGATGTCACTTCGATTTCATCGGGCCTCATCAACGCGAGCCGACGGACCAGTTCGGCTTTCAAAGACGTGGGAACGATCGCGGATTCATTTTGCAATCCGTCTCGCGCGGCGACTTCGGTGATGCGGACACGATTACCCATCACAGGGATCATAATCCCTTGTCGGTTGCCGGGTCACTCCGGTTCTCTTTTAGAGTCCTCAAGCAGTTTGCGCGCCAACTCATCCTCCGGCGAAGCCGCGAGAATTCGACGGGCATAAACCCTGCCGTGCTGTCGTTCGCCGATCATGGAATGTGCCCAAGCCAGTAATCGCAACGCATCGACGCTGTCAGGCGAGCGATGGATGACATATTCGAGCACCGGGATGCCCTCGGCGAATCGGTTCAACTCACAGAGCACGCGACCGCTGTGAAAATGTGCGACAAGATCCTCGGGATTGAGTTTGAGCGCGAGTTTGAATTGTTCCAATGCGGCTTCACGCTTGCCCACGGCCTCCAACATCAATCCGTGACAGCCATGGACGCGATGATCGTCGGGGAACTTCCGAACCATCTCTTCGGAAACATCAAGCGCGAACTGTCTCTCTCCGGATGACTCGAGCCATCCTGCGAGCGACCAATAGTTCATCGCGTCACCAGACTGACCGTTTTGACGCAATTCCTGGAGCGCCAGTCGCGGGGCGATCTTCATTCCGAGCAGCCGAAGAAGGCAAGCACGCGGAGCAACCTCGGTTTGATCTCGCTTCGAGGCCTCTCGATACAGCGCCAGTGCCTCGCGCAGGCGCCCGCGGGTGTCCGCAAGCGACCCCAGGGCCAGTACGACTCGAGCGGAATGTGGCTCCAGTCGATAAGCCTCACGAAGGTGGCGCTCGGCGTCAGCAAGTTTGCGACTGCGGATGCACTCGATGCCGAGTCCGCCGTGACCGTTGGGATCATCGGGTTCAAGTTCCAGATACTCGTGGAAGCGCGCGATGGATTCTTCATGCCGTCCGGCGTCGCTCAACGCCGCGGCGAGTTCACAGATGGCGCAACTGTGATCCGGCGCAAGTTCGAGGTGTCGCTCAAAGTTCAGGATCGCATCGTCGAATCGCCCCACCGCTGCGAGCGCCTTCGCGAGGTTGTAAAGACTGCTCGGCTCAGCAGGCTCGAGTTCGCACGCCCGCTCATGGAGGGGGATGGATTCTTCGTGCCGCCCGACCGCGGCGAGAAGCGCGCCGAGATTATCCATCGCAGGGGCCGAATCCGGATCCGATTCCAACACACGACGCATGCACGCCATGGCTTGTTCGAAATCCCCGGCGCGTTCATGAATCGTGGCACGGAAGAACTCAATCTCTTGGTTCTCCGGTTCGAGTTCATGTGAGCGCTGGAGATACGCCAACGCCTTCTCGTTGTCATCACGCATCATGTAAACGACGGCGATGTTGCGCAACACATGCGGATCATCCGGCGTTTGATGCTCGAGATCATGGAGCGCCGCAAGACCTTCGTCGATCCGTCCGCGTTGGATATGACAGATCGCGAGGTTGTTCAGAGCGGGCAGTGCGCCGGGGGCGAGTCGGATCGCCGCGCGAAAGCACGCGGCGGCTTCATCCACATCGCCACGCTCATAACAAATGACACCCTTGTTGTACTCCTGCTTGCCCTCGCCTTCCATGTCGTCTTCAGGAAAGGTATCGAAGAGGCCATGATCAAGCATTTCGTGGCCGAAGCGATGACGGTCGTAGACGCCGGTACAGTGGCGCGGCGTGAAGATCTTCGGCTCGATTTCCCGTGGATATTTGGCGAGCACATCGCCGTCAACTCCGAGATCATCCAATGTGATGTCGAGTTTGGCGGTGGCGACGATCTTGGGTTCGCGATCAAGCGCATGAGCCCGAACAATTCGGATCGAGTTGAATCCGTGTGCGCCGAGCAGGAGTCGCATCTCGGCCTGACCACAGCATGCCGGAACGCCAAGCACAACCCTTCCGCCGGGCGCGATAACACGCGCGACCTCGCGTACGAGGAGATCGAGTCGATCACGATGCAGATCAGTCATGATGTCACCATCGGCGACGACCATCGAGACACTGAGATCCGCCGCGGCGAACCCATTTTCAAGCGCCGAATCATGCGGATCGGCTTGCACGAGCGCCCATCCGGTTCGTGCGATTCGGGAAAGCAGGGCGTGCGGCGTTTGCGCGTCCTTTCCTAACACCACAATCATCGCATCATCGGGCAGATCCGCGCCGACAACACTCTTGAAGATCCGCGTGCGTTCCGCCCAGTCGACAAGCCGTCCGCGCGGACCGGGCGGAAAGTCATCCACACGATCTCCGGCAAGTTTGATCAGCCTGGAGGAGCGATCAGCGATTAACTTGGCAAAGATCGACAAAAGTCCGCCGAATCCGACGGAGAGTTGCGACTCGATGTGTGATGGAATCTGCATCAGGGAGGGATCGGACTTCGCCTCGGGATCTTAGGTTCACGACTCAATCGCATCGTGACGGAAGAAGTTCCTTATGTCTGGAGAACGCCGGTGCCGAAGCACTTGGAGTAATCCCATCCTTGATTGGCCGCTTCAAGAGCCGCGATCAATTCCAAGCGGGTGTTATGGGGCTCGATGATTCGGTCGATCCAACCTCGCGCGGCGGCGTGACGAATGTCGGCCTGTTCGGTGTATCCCGCATGGATCGCGGAGTAAATCTGTTTACGGGTTTCAGGATCGATCTCCTCACCCTTGCGCTTTCGTGAGGCTTCTTCGATCGTCGTCAGCACACCCGTCGCCTGATTCGCTCCCATCACCGCGCACTTGGCGCCCGGCCACGCGAACGCGAGGAACTGATCAAATGCGCGACCGCACATGGCGTAATTTCCGGCGCCGTAACTGCCCCCGAGAATCACGACGATCTTCGGAACGATGCAGTTGCTCATGGCGTTCACCATCTTCGCCCCCGCGCGAATGATGCCGCCCTGCTCGCTGTCGCGGCCGACCATGAATCCCGTGGTGTCGTGCAGAAACACGATGGGAATCTTGCGTTGATTGCAATCCATGATGAATCGCGCGGCCTTGTCGGCGCTGTCGTCGTAGATCACGCCGGGCATGCAGGTCGACTTCGAAGGACCGGCTTTGCCGCCGGGCATCGTCCGCTGGGTGAGTTTCTTCTGATTCGCGACGATTCCGCACGAATGACCGCCCAACTTCGCGTAGCCGCACACGATCGATTGACCGTATTCGGCTTTGTATTCGTCGAAGTCGGCGACGAGACTTTCATGTCCCTCCGCGTTCTTCTGTACGCGCACATCAACGAAGCACGAGATGAGTTCGCTCACGTCGTATTGCGAACCCGGCTTGTCGGAGAAAATGGAGTACACATCCTCCGCCGTTCGCTCAGTCACGTTCGAACGCTTCGCGGCTTCCTGCAGCGGCTTGTACTTGGCGAGCAATTCACGAAGTCGCACGAGACATGCGTCGTCATCTTTCTCGCGGAAGTCGATCGTGCCGCTGATCTGCGCGTGCATCTGCGCTCCGCCGAGTTCCTCATCGGTGACTTCCTGGCCGATGGCGGCCTTCACCAAAGCAGGCGCGGCGAGATACAGACCGGATCCCTCGGTCATGAGCAGCGTGTCGCACAACACCGGAAGGTATCCGCCGCCGGCGACACAGAATCCCATGATCGCCGCGATCTGCGGAATCCCCATTGCGGAAATCACGGCGTTGTTCCGGAAGATACGGCCGAAGTCATCCGTGTCAGGGAAGACATCCTCCTGCATCGGCAGAAAGACGCCTGCGGAGTCCACGAGATAGACGAGCGGCAGTCGCGCCATCATGGCGATGGTCTGTGCACGGATGATCTTCTTGCAAGTCATCGGGAAGAATGCACCCGCCTTCACGGTCGCATCGTTCGCGATGATCATGCAGCGACGGCCGTGCACCTGACCGATGCCGGTGACGACGCCCGCGGCCGGTGCGCCTCCGTGTTCCTTGTACATCTCGAACGCGCACCACAGTCCGTACTCCTGAAAGGTCGAGCCTTTGTCGATAAGCCGCGCGATGCGCTCACGAGCGGTGAGTCTTCCCTTGTCATGCTGGCGATCGATGGCCTTGGCGCCACCACCCTGCTTGAGCACGGCTTCGGCGGCCAGATACTGGGCCACGGTTTCTTTGAGTCCGGTCGGTGCTGCGGATGTCATGCGAATAGAGGATAGGAGGCATTCTCGGCGCACTCGATTCGGCTATCCTCGAAGGGTCACGAACCCACGGAGCCATGATGTCTGATCAACCGCTGAAATTTCGCCCCGCCGGACAGGAAGATCTTGATGACGTGAGATCCTGCATCGGCGGGTACTTCGAATTGTTCGAACTGGCCGGAATCGAACCCGACGACAACGAGGACACGCCACAGCACTGCGATCACCTGGTGCGCTGGTGGCACTCGCAAAACGAAAAGACCAGACCGGAATCCACGGATATCGAGAACTGCATCGGCGCGGCGCTCGGCGATTACATCCGCCATGTGTTGCGGGTGGAGTGGATGCTGGTCAGCGACGGCGAAGATGAAGCGATCGTGCTCGCGAATCCGGCGGATCCCGACGAATTCATGATCAGCCCGTTCGATGCGATCTCCGAATACCTGCCGGACAACCCCGACGGCTTCGTCGCGGAAATGGTCGCCGGACTGCTCGATGAGGAAGCGATGCAGGATCTGTTCCGGCCCGAGGGCGAAAGCCCGCTGCCGCTGTTCGGCGAGTGACCGAAGTTCAGGTCGTCGAGATGTCACGCCGGGTGAAGATCACGCCGGCGGCGGCCCACATCACGGCGCATGCGCTCGCGAGAATCGCAAGGTCGCGCCACAAGACCTCGCCCTTGCCGATCATATCATATGTTTTATAATAATGAAGAACGCTCAGCGGCGCGGCATGTTTCGCGGGTTCCCAGAGCGGCTCGAGAAAGTTCACCATGAGCGTGCCGATGGTGATGACCAACACCCCCATCACCGCACGCATGCGTTTATCCGCGTTGGCGCCGATGAGCATCGCGGCGCAACCGACCGCACCGTACACGAGCGCGAGGTTGCCGACGGCGACGCCGATGCGCGAGAAATCAGGCATTTGATCCGTGGTGATGAATCTCGTGCCGACGACGCAACCGAGAAACGCGAACCCCAGGACCATCGCGCCGGTGATCAACCACGCACATGTTTCACTGACGAAAATCCGGCGTCTGGACACGGGCATCGAGAGCAGAATGTCCGCGGTACCTCGCTCGATTTCGGCGGATGGCAGTCGCGTGCACACCATGATCGCGTGCGCGAACAACAAGATCAGCAGGATCGGGTGGATCCACACCATCGAGAACGCGATGTCGGCGATTCCGGCGTCGGCGGTATCGACACCCAGCAACGCATTTCGCATTTGACGAACCTGCGGAGGGATGAAGCCGCGCTTCATGAAGCGCGCTTGGACTTGCGGCAGCGCGTACGACAGCAAGCCCACGACCGTTCCCGTAAAGACACCGAAACCGACTGAAACGGGAATGAGCTCCCGAAGCGAGCGGCGGACGATTCCGAGATTGATCATGGCGCTCCTCCGTCGGTGTAATAGCGCCGGAAGAGTGTTTCCAGATCAGGACGCGTGATGGACAGATCCGCAATCGGCTTGCCGCTGAGCGCGTTGATCAGGTCGGAAACTTCGCCTTCGTAACGGCCCTGCCATCGTCCGGCTTCCACTCGATCCAGAAGCAGTCCCTTGGGAGCGGCGAGTTGTGCATTTGCGCGACCGGCTTCATCTTCGCGCCAGTCGATGGTGACTTCATGCCCTGCACGCTGCTGTAAATCGGCGAGTGTGCTATCGGCGACGATGCGACCTTCACGCACGATCGCGACTCGATCGCACAGGGTTTCGACTTCGCCCAAGGTGTGACTGGAAAAGAAGACCGTGTGGCCGGCTTGGGCCATGCGCCGCAGGATGGAACGCAGCCGTTCCTGAACCAGCGGGTCCAGCGCCGTCGTGGGTTCATCGAGTATCAACACCCTTGGCTGATGCGCGAGTGCGAGAATCAATCCCAGTTTCTGCCGCATGCCCCTGGACATCGCACCGACGCGAACGTGCAGGTCAAGTTCAAGTTCCTCAGCGAGTGCTTCGCCGTGTTTCGTGATATCGGTGGAACGCATCGATCCGAAGTGCTTCAGAGCGGAACGACCCGTCAGCCACCCCCACAATCGCAGATCACCGGGGATAAAGCCGACATTGGCCTTGATGTGATGACTCTGTGTCCAGCAGTCCATACCGAGGATCCGAGCGCTCCCGGTCGTCGCCTGCATAAAGCCCATCAGGATTCGGATGGTCGTTGTTTTACCCGCGCCGTTTGGGCCCAGAAAGCCATACAAAGCGCCCTCGCCGACGGAGAGTGTGACATCCTCGATGCCGCGGCGATTGCCGTAGCGACGGGTGAGAGATCTGACTTCGATCACTGACATACGGGCGAAAGGATATGAGCCCTCGCGCCGGGGGGATCAGCATCCGGCGTCCCATGC
>JBKDPX010000396.1:0-6332 GCA_046342165.1 Phycisphaerales bacterium
GCCGCGCGCGGGTGTGACCAGCGCCGTAAGATCCTTGATGCCGACGAAACGGAGCGTTTTGCCGGCGTACACGAATCGCTCACCCTCACGAAGATGAGTGATGAAGTCCTCTTCGATCCTGCCGAGACGTCTGCCCTTCAGGTACGCGATGTCCATGGTGGTATCGGCGAGAATCGTTCCGATGTTCAACTTGTGAAGTCGGGCTACGCGGGGCGAGGACTCATGCCATTGTCCGTCTCGCATCGAGAGTTTGTGATACTCGGGATACGCGCGCAGTGTTTCCCCGCCGTGGGCGACGAATGCGTGAACGAGATCGAACTCATGACGAGTGAGTTCGCGGAAGCTCCATGCCGAACGCACCTCATCGAACAGTTGATCGGACTTAAAGCCGCCTCCGATCGCACAGGTGACCATGTGTTGGGCGAGCACGTCGAGCGGTCGTTCGAAGGAGTAACGAGGCTCGATCTCGCCGCGGGCAATCGCATCTCTTGATGCGGCGATTTCCACGAGCTCCATCGTCATCGTGGGAACGCACAACACTTCCGCTTTCGCCAGAGGTCGATGCGCGCTTCTTCCCGCGCGCTGCAGCAGGCGAGCGACTCCCTTTGGACTTCCGATTTGAATCACGCGTTCGATCGGCGAGAAGTCGACGCCGAGATCCAGCGAACTCGTCGCCACGACCAATCGAATCTCGCCGGATTTCAATCCACGCTCGACGCGCTCGCGCTCTTTTCGGTCAATGGACCCGTGGTGCAGGGCCATGACATTCGTCCATTCGGGCTTCATCACGCAGATCGCGCTGAACCATCGCTCTGATTGAGAACGAGTGTTCGTGAAGATGATCGTCGGCACATCAGGATCGAGTTCTTTGAGTACCGCGGGAAGCATCCCGAGTCCTAAGTGACCGACCCATGGCAATCGAGATGATTCATCCGGGAAAACCGTCCGCACCGTGACCGGACGGTGCATGTCCTGACGAATGATCTCGGGCTCTCCGTGCGTTCCGACTACGCATTGCGCTGCATCTTGCGCGTTAGACAAAGTGGCGGAGAGCGCCCATGTCCGCATCCGAGGTGACAGCGTTCGCAATCGCGCCGCGGCGAGTTCCGTCTGCGAGCCTCGCTTGGAAATCAGCAGTTCGTGCCATTCATCAATGATCAATGCCTCGATTTCGGAAAACACTTCGCGACAATCGGGGCGACTGAGAAGCAGGCATAGTGATTCCGGAGTGGTCAACAGCACATGAGGAAGTCGTTCCTTTTGTCGCTTGCGAACTGTGGCGGATGTATCCCCTGTTCGAGATTCCACCACGAACGACAGCTTCATCTCGCGAATCGGTGAGAGAAGCGCCTGCTCGATGTCCCTTGCGACTGATCGAAGTGGAGTGACATAGATGATCCGAGGCTTCGGTTCAAGGGCTGTGGTGGAATCCATCAGACTGGCAAGCGGGCCCATGTACGCCGCGTACGTCTTGCCGGAACCCGTCGCCACTTGAATCAGCCCGCTCCTGCCCTCCATGAATGCCGACCAGGCGCGTCGTTGAAAGTCCCACGGCGTCCAACCCCTCATCGCGAACCAATCTTCGATTCGACGGATTCCGTCAGGTTGAGACTGCGCTTGGTTCGCGTGTTTGGACCTCTTCGCGCACATTTCGATCGAGGATAGGAGAGGAACCGCTGACCGCGAATCCGAAAGGGTCGGGCCGTGCGAAACCCTTGCATGACAACGACCTCGACAAAGCCCGGCCGGAGGATGATGTGGTTTCGTGCGGACTTGCGCGCCACTGACAATGTGGCGCTTTACAACTCGTGCGATGGCGGCGGTGAGGTCGTCGGCCTTTTTGTCATCACGCCGGATGAATGGCGGCAACATGACTACGCCCCCGTTCGCATCGAGCTGATGCTGCGGTGTCTTGCTGAACTATCCGCAACGCTGGCCAAACTTCGCATCCCGCTCAAGATCATCGAATCGCCTGCGGCGCGTGAAACGGCCGGGTTGGTCGTCGAGGCCGCGAAGCGTTTCGGATGCTCCGCCGTGTATTGGAATGATGAGTACGAAGTGAATGAGTCGCGGCGCGATGAGCAGGTCAGAAAGATCGCCCGCGATCACGGGATTGCAACGCGCTCCTTCACGGATCAGGTTGTGCTCGATCCCAGATCGATCAAGACGGGAGAAGGGCGCTATTACACGGTGTTCACGCCGTTCAAGAAAGCGTGGACCCGCATGCTCGTCGCCGATGGAGGCGTGAAGGTACTTCCCGTTCCTTCGAAGCGTTCGTCGATGTGTTGTGATGCGGACGATGTTCCATTGAAAGTGATCGGCTTTGAGAGCGGGATCTCCGCGGAGTTGTGGCCGGCTGGCGAATCTCACGCGATTAAGCGTCTTGAACGGTTCGCCGCAAAAGGAATGTCGAAGTACAAGGAAGAGCGTGACTATCCCTGGAAGCCCGCCACAAGCGTGATCAGCCCGTATCTCGCCGTCGGTGCGATCTCGCCGCGTCAATGCGTTGATGTTGCAGTGAAGATCAACACTTCACCGACTCCTTATGAGACGGGTAGCCCGGACATTCTGCATTGGATCAGTGAAGTTTGCTGGCGAGAGTTCTTCGTGCATGTCCTCACGGGCTTTCCGAGAGTGTGCATGAATCGGGCGTTTCAGATGCAGACGGAGCGAATCACATGGAACGACAACGCGGCGCATCTTGAGGCGTGGAAGGCCGGCAGAACTGGCATTCCGATTGTCGACGCGGGAATGCGTCAACTCTTGGCGACGGGTTGGATGCATAATCGAATTCGCATGGTGACGGCGATGTTCTTGACCAAGAACCTGTTCATCGATTGGCGCGAAGGCGAACGATTCTTCATGCGGCACCTGGTTGATGGTTTCTTTGCGTCAAACAACGGAGGTTGGCAGTGGTCCGCATCCACGGGAACCGATGCCGCGCCGTATTTCCGAATCTTCAATCCCGTCAGTCAGGGCCAGAAGTTCGACGCTGACGGTGAGTATGTTCGAACATGGGTTCCGGAGTTGCGCGCGGTCACTGACGGGGCGATTCATGAGCTTCATGAGATGCCTCGTCTCCTGCGTTCGCAGATTGATTATCCGGATCCGATCGTCGATCTCGGTGAATCGCGAGAGAAGGCGATCGAGGCGTTCAAATCACTTCGATGATTCCGCCGCGTCGAGTGCCGTGAGCAGTCTGATCGCGTTCTGCGCCTCCGGTGTCCACGGAGCGATCTTCGTGACCTGAAGGAGTACCTCGCGCCTCGACTTACCGCCGTCGACTGCTCCATCGAGCAATCGCGCGGCTTCCTGTCGCCTGCGCATGGATTCAGCCTGTGCCGGTGCATCGATGAAGGTGAGCGCCGAACTTACCAGGTCCGCCGGCGGCATTTCATGGCCGGTATCGGGGCTTTCGAAGAGTCGCCCTTGAATTCCGACGAGTCGCATTCGCTCGACACATGGAGCGACATGAACATAATTGAAGTCTTTCGGGCCGGAGATCGCCGCGAGCGGGCGAGATTTGACGATGTTGAATGCATCATCGAGCGGCTTATCGAAGTCGGGTGCGTAAGTCTTACCGTCAAGCCCTTCGATCGGGTCGTAGAACGAAATCCCGACGACCGGCAGTACACCTGTGAAAGTTTCCGGCCATCCCATCCAGAGGTGGCATGCGACTCTGGCCCCTCCCGAAATGCCTCCGATGTAGATTCTCGATTCATCGATGAGAAAGCGAGATCTGATCGTCGCCAACATGTCGAATGCGATTTGATATCGATCACACACCGGCCGTGAGTTGCCGCTGTTCAACGCGGTGACGGCGATGCAGTTTGAATCATCAAGCCAAGGCTCCAATTGTTCCGGGAGTTTGTCGCCCGTTGAGGCTTGTATCCAAATCAAGATTCCGGCGAATTCATCCGGCTTGTAGTTGTCAGGAATGCGACAGTAAAAGCGTTCGTCATCGAGTATCCGCGCGGCGTCGTCGAGTTGCGTCTGTCGACCACGCAGCAGTCGCTTGCTTAGTTCTTCCCGAGTGACATACTGCTTGCCATGCATGTAAGGGCGCGGCAGTTCCATGGTGATGCCGCGAAGGGCGCCGAAGGGAAGCGTCACGGAGCCTCGGTACATCGACCATTGACTGAACAAAGTTCTGCAACGAGTTGGATCTAATCGGATGCATTCCGTAGAGGATCCATCGGTTTGGGCGTAGTACATGCCGCGATCATCACGTTGCAGCAGCACATCCTTTGTTTCTTTCCGAGCGACGAGGCGAAGTCGAGCGAAAGGGGAGAGTGATCGCGTGTTGCCCGCTTGTTTTGCGCCGCGCGCCGCGGCACGAAGGGCGAGAATCTCATCGCGGCTGAGTTCGTGGAGCACGCCTTGCGTGACTGCGATCATCGGAGATTCGGATGTGACATCGGGCAAGATCGCTGTCGCATCCGGGATCATAACGATTCGGTCGGGTTGTTTGCCGTTGACATCGAACACGCCCGCTTTCGCGATACACGCCAGAACAAGTGCGAAGATACAAGAGGTGAATCGGATCATCATGTGCGCAACTCGTGAACTCGATCGGCCATTCGCTTGAGCCATTTCGAGCCGTCTAGCAGAATCGCCGCGGAAAGCGGCTCCGGAGTTCCTGATCCCGCGACGAGTGTGTTATGGATCAGCGTGTCCGCGTACATGGCGGCTTCAACATCGGACTCCACGCAGGCTAGATAAAGGAACACATGGGCTGCCCACGGGCGCCCGGTCGCGTTGTCGGGTTGCAGTTCCGACATCAACCATCGCGCCGCTGATCGTGCGCGGTCACTGAGAGATCCGACGCGTGCATCGAGGTGTGATAGTGCATGAAGGCAGGCCAGTTCGACTTCTGTCCAAGTTTCAATTGAGGAGTGCGCCAACTCAGCGGCAAAGGGACCCGTATCATCCGTTGGAACCCAAAGTGCTCCGCCATGTACGCGTCTCCATGCCAGAATGTCCGGAGTACGGCCGAACGACTCCGGCAGATGGACGCGTTCTCCTACATGCGCGATGATGTAGCGATCGACTTCACGAATCTGCCCGGCGCCGTCTCGGAATGACTCAGAAAAACGATGCTTGACGGAGCACCCGGAATCGATACCGCCAAGACCGCGCAAAGCGATCGATTGAAGCCGTTCAGCATGTTCGTTGAGAGATCGGCTCATGGTAAAGGGTAGAGCGTGACACAGCGTCTGGAAGGCGTTATAGGCGTTACAGATCCACTGCCGTTTGGGTTGCTCGTGGTCCCCCGTCTGGAGTGTTCACCGCCGCTTTACGATACGACAGCACGCGCCGAGCAGGCGGAGGAGGCGCGTCTCCGGGATCCGATATTCATGAAGACAGTTGAAGGCATCGGCAACATCGTTGAGCGCGGGGGTGTCAGTGAGGATTCCACCTCGCGCTTTGTCGTTCCGGTGGAATTGTGTGAGCTCGACAGCTTTTCCGCCCCCGAACGCGCATGGACCGCGACCACCGTTTCTTTGAACCGCACCCATTTGGTCATCTCATCTCGCCGCATGACATTCATCGGCCGCGAGATTCTCGCATCGATCAAGCTTGCTTCGGGTGCTGTTGCGAAGTTGCATGGCACAGTCGCTTCGTGCGAGTACCACGCGCGTTCGATGCATCGAATCGTGATCGCCTTGGTCAAGACGGGCTCAGGAAGTGATCCCGGTTGTGCTCCTGTACAACATGCTGAAGGATGAGCGCATACGCTCATGTCATGCGCACGCTCGTCTGCGTTCCTATCACCGTGCACGATGATGAAGCCGTCATTCGCGATGCTCAGCTCGCTGCGGTCGCCGGCGCGGATCTGATCGAACTGCGCATTGATGAGATGTTCGATGGATCAGATATTGAGTTCGCGGCCAAGCGCATCGAAGCCATCATCGAGGCATCGACACTCCCGGTCATCGTGACATGCCGCGCGTCCGACGAGGGCGGAATGTACGAGGGGGATGAGGATTCTCGTGTTGCGTTTTACGAGCGAATCGCCGCATCTTCGATTGTCAAGCGCAGTCCAAGATTCATCGATTTCGAACTGTCGCACTACACGAAGAGTCAGAACATCAAGCAGAAGATCAATCTTGCGGTGGATCACTCGCTCCAACAACGAGATGTGAAGACCTCCTTGATTTTGTCGTGTCATGATTTCAAAGGTGTTCCGAAGGATCTGTTTCGCAAACTCGCGTCGATGCGTGAGCAACCCGCGGCGGCTGTGCTGAAGGTGGCCTTTCTCGCTCGCAACCTCCGTGACGCATTAGAGGCGCTCCATCTGCCGCGAGCGAGTGATCGCCCGATGATCTCTC
>JBKDPX010000397.1:0-15051 GCA_046342165.1 Phycisphaerales bacterium
GAGTATTGGATCGGTACCTGGACTGACGACGGAGGCAGCGGTTTCGGCGGCGAAGTCCGTCAGATGAACGCCGACAACTCCAACAACCTCCTCGCCGCGACGTACCTCGGTAGCTCTGGATTCTCGGGCACCGCCGTGGGCAACACGGTGACGTGGAGCATCGCTCGTTCGCTCATCGGCATGAGCAGCGACGGCACCTTCACCTTCGATCTGATCACCACGGGTGGCGGCAACGACCCGGGCGTCGATCACCTCAGCCGTTCGGACAGCTCCACCTCCGGTTGGGGCGAGACCTCGGTCTCCGGCAACTTCCTCTCGTACACGATTCCGGCTCCGAGCGCGCTCGCGCTGCTCGGCCTCGGTGGCATCGCCGCCGGCCGTCGTCGTCGCTGAGCTGAAGACTGTTGAGCACACAACAAGGCCCCGGCCGTGATCGGTCGGGGCCTTCTTCATGTTCTCTATGCAAGGCTTGTGCAGCGGGAAGCCGCAAATCACTTCGCGTAGGGGCTCTTCCCTGCCGCGATGAACTGCTTCGCCCCCGTCCTCGTGATGTTCGCGACGAACGCGCGATAGCGTGCGTCCATCGCCGCAGCATCGGTCTGAAAGTAAGATTCGAGTAACTGAGGTACAGGGCGTCTCATGGTGAACGCTCCGCCGGCGCGCGGTCCGAACTGAGCAGTCAATCGCGCGGCGATCCGGCCCTTCGATGCATCCGCGATCAAAATGCGCAGTTGTTCGCGATGCGCTCCGTTCTCCGCTTCATTCAGGAAATGCACGAGCCCCCAGAGTTGCGCGTAATACGTCAGCGCAAGAGAGGGATCCTGCGCCATCAACTCTTGTGGCGTGCGCCGCACGATATCCGTGAGAGGCATCATCCGATCACGAACGAAGGCGTCGCGCAACTCATCAAATCGCTCGAAGTTGGCCCATGGCAAAAAAGTCGGCGATGGGGAGCCGGAAGAAGTACTCCAACGAAATCCCTCCATGTAACACGCGAGACCCTCTTCCAGCCAAACCGGCAACGGTTCCTTGAATGAGCGCTGTGTGTACTGATGCCAACCCTCGTGCGCCGCGATCGAGTACGTGTCATAAGGCCCGATCTCGTAGAGCACCGCACGGCCATCGGAACTGAAACCGCCTCGTTGAATGTTGAGGTAGATATCAGCATCCGCGCCCATGAGTTGCTGAGTCATGCGCGTCCATTGCGGACGATTCGCCAGCAGGTAAGTTTCCAGTTCGCTGCGCGGTTCGGGCAAATCGCCCAATGCGGAGCGATAGTGCCGGAGCGCCGATTCCATGAAGACGGGAAGTCGATCAAGGAGAGTTCGTCTCGTGGATGTCGTGAAGATCCGGTAGTTCTCCGAGCTGAGCACCACGCCCTGCGCATCTCCGAACGTCCAAGATTCGGTCGTAACTGGAGCGGTGTTTGACTCCCCGCTGATCGCGGAAGGCGCGGTGATCACGGGCTTCGACGGTGACGGCTGCGGCTTTGACGCAACGGAGTTCGTCTCGCATCCCGAGAGCGAACCGCTCGCCAACACAAGCACCGAGATGGACCGACGAATCACATTCATACATGTTCAATCATGGAAGTTTTGACAGCGCATGCGCCGCGGCTTCCCGTTCCGCCTTGGCCTTTTCGAGTTGATCTTTGGTCTGTTGAACCATGTGCGGGGGCGCTTTGAGCGCGTAACCCGGGTTCGACAAACGGCCCTCAAGCGTTGCGATCGATTTGTCGAGATCGGCGATCAGTTTCGAGAGTCTCGAGTGCTCGGCGTCGGCGTCCACTGCGTCAGCGAGATCCGAGACATGATGCTCAAGCGCGCTGAATGTGAAGGCGACCGACGGTCCGGCGGGGGACCCCGAGGCATACTCGCTGATCTGCGCGAGAGATGCCGTCAAGCCGCGCTCGAAGTCGTTGAGCGGCTTCATCGAGTGGTTGAAGTGCACCTTAATCTTGCGCTTGGGATTCACGTTGTGCATGGCGCGAACTTCACGGATCGTCGTGATCAGCGAACGCACTTGCTCGAACTCCGCCTCGGCGGAGGGATCGATCAGTCGAGCGTCGATCTTCGGCCAAGGCGCCTTGGCGAGCAATTCGTTCGCGCGGGCATTTCCGAGTTCAACGCCGGCGATTTTCGGCAACGTCTGTTCGCGCAGACGCTCGTCAATCGCCTCCGTCACGAACGGCATCACGGGATGCAGCAGACGAACGATGGTTTCGAGCGCCACTCGAAGCACCGCGCGCTGCGAAGCATCGGAGGCGACCGTCGGCTTGATCGCTTCGAGATACCAATCGCAGAAGTCGCGCCATAACAGGTCGTAGAGCGTGGTTGCGTACTCGGCATACTCGTAGCGCTCAAGGCAGTCATTGCATGTGCGACACGCCGCCGCGAGTCGCGAGAGCATCCAGCGATCCGAAAGCGAGAGTGTGGAGACATCCGCAACATCGCTCGGTGCACCCTGTGAAAGGATTCCGAGTGAATAGCGCGCGGCGTTCCAGAGTTTGTTCGCGAAGTTGCGTCCTTCATCGAACTTCGGGCTCGTGTTCTTGCCGGTCGCGGAGTCCTTCACGACGGGCATGCGAACGTCCTGCGTGTTTGTGCTCATCTTGCAGAGCGTGAATCGCATCGCATCCGTTCCGTGTGTCGCGATGATGTCGAGCGGATCGACGCCGTTGCCGAGCGTCTTGGACATCTTCCGGCCCTCGCCGTCCTGCACGACGGCGTGGATAAACACATCGGTGAACGGCACGGGGCCGCGTCCGGATCCTTCGCCGAGGAAGTAGCGGTTGAACATCACCATGCGGCTCACCCACAGCGTGATGATCTCTCGCGCGGTGCACAGAGTCGAGGAGGGATTGAACGCTTCAAGCAAGCCCTGGGTGCGTGCATCGGGCTTGGGCCAGCCCATCGTTGAAAGCGGCCAAAGCGCCGAAGAAAACCATGTGTCGAGCACGTCGGGATCCTGTTTGAATCCCCATGATTCCAGTTCGGCGGCCGCATCGTCCTCGGCCTTTCGAATGCAGACCGACAGGACGCCATCCTTCTCAGTCATCGCGATGCGACCTGATTTGCGCCACGCTTGGAGCGTGTTCGTGACCGAATTCACATCCTTGAGCGCGGCGGCCTCGACGGTCCAAACGGGGATGCGATGTCCCCACCAAAGCTGTCTTGAGATGCACCAGTCGCGAATGCCGTCGTGCCATTGCTCGAATGTCTTGGCATAGCGAGCGGGATGGAATCGCAGCGCATGGTCGGTCTTCGCCGGAGTCGAGTTCGCGTGCGAAGATTGTTCCGCGACAAGCGCGCGGTTCGCCGCCGGCGCCAAGCGATCATCCGTCACCTTCACATACCACTGATCGCTGAGATACGGCTCGATGATCGACTTGCTACGGTCGGAGTGCTTGACGCTGTGTCGATGAGGCTTCTGACCTTCGAGCAGTCCTCGTAAATCGAATTCCTTGACGACCAGTTTGCGGACTTCGTCGCGCTTTTTGTTGACGAAGATGCCGGCATCGCCGACATCGACAAATCCGTGTTTGTCGCTGATTGTGCCGTCCGGAGCCATGACATTGACGATCGGGAGATTGTGTCTGCGACCGATTTCGTAGTCGTTGGGATCATGGGCCGGAGTGACCTTGAGGAAGCCCGTGGCCATTTTCGCCTTGGGGTCCTTCTTCTCTTCTTCGTTGCGAGCGTAGATCTCCGGCAATACGACATAGGAATCTTCGACGATGGGAATCACGCGCCCGACGAGCGGGAGTTCAACGTGAAGGCCGCGTAGCGCGGCCGCTCTTGGGTCGTGCGGGTTTAATGCAACAGCGGTATCGCCGAGGTATGTTTCGGGGCGAGTCGTCGCGACCGTGATCCACGCTTGTTGATCGGCGGGACGCTCGTTGGCGCCCGGATAGCCGCGGCTTGCGAGTTCGTCCCACGTGACGGGAACCGCATCGGAAGGCGGGAACTGACCCGAGAGTCGTTCGTGTTCCGTATCAGCGCCTTGCTTGTGGACGAGCGGATAGCGCAGATAGTAAAACGCGCCGTCGATCTCCTCTTCGTAGCACTCGTCGTCGGCCACGGCGGTTTGCAGCGCGGGATCCCAATTGACCAATCGCTTGCCGCGATAGATCAATCCGTCCTGGAATAGTCTGAAAAATGCTTCGCGAACGGCACCGGCGCAAATGTCGTCCATCGTAAAGCGCTGACGATCCCAGTCGCAGGAGCAGCCCATGCGCTTGAGCTGTCCGGTGATGACCGCTTCGTACTCATCTTTGAAGGCTTGGATCTTCGCGATGAACACATCGCGCGGGAAGTCCGTGCGGCGCTTCTTCTCTTCCTTCATCACGCGCTTTTCGACGACCGCTTGTGTGGCGATACCTGCGTGATCGGTTCCCGGCATCCAAAGCGCTTCGTAGCCCATCATGCGTTTGGCGCGCGTCAGAATGTCTTGAAGCGTGTTGTTCAGCGCATGGCCGAGATGCAAAGCAGCCGTGACATTCGGCGGCGGAATCAGCACACAGAACGATCGGCGAGACCCATCGAGCACCTTCGAGGGGTCGGCGTGGAAGACCCCGCTTTGGATCCAACGATCCCAGATCCGGGATTCATGGTCGGAGGGACGATACTGTTTATCGAGTTGCGCTGGTTCGGTCGTCATCGGAGCCACATGGTAGGTGGGATCCGCTTGGTTTGATGCGCAAACCTCGGTGTCATCTGTGGAAAGGCGCTTGCGGAATCATGGGCCGAATTCATGAAAACATGCGAGGTTGGGGACCCGCCACGATCGCGATGACGGCATGCTCGTTGGTGGTCATCGCCGGGTGGTATGCGCTCCGGTCCGAGTCCGACCCCTCTACCGAAGGTCACGGTTTGCATCGTTTCGGAAACGGCGATGTACAAAGTGTGATCGAATCCGCGGAGACCTTGCGACTGCAAGGGGAGTCTGAAAAGTCGGAGGCTGTCTTGCGTGCGGCGGTCGCTGATTATGCGAATGTGCAGGATGCCCACATCGCTCTGGGTGAACTGTTGATTGACAAGTCTTCAGTCATATCTGCGACATCGAAACATGAATCAACATTGAATGAAGCCTACCGATGTTATGAACGCGCCTTGGAGATCGGGCCGCGTAGCGCCGATCTCGAGTTCATCGCCGGAACGCTCGCGACGAAAATCGATCGATGGGAACGCGCGCTTGAGCACTATGCCGCGGCGCAGGACTTCGACGATCGCGACCCTCGATATCCGCTGTACCTCGCGCAGGTGCACATGAAGTTCAATCAGTTGGCGGAGGCGAAATCAAATCTTGTTCATGCCGCGAGCCTTGATCCGCAGGTCGCCTCCGTGTGGGGATCTTTGGCGGAGATCGCCCTGCGGGAAAACGCGCCTGAGTCGGCGCTCGAGCAGATCGCAAAAGCGCGCCAATTGGAGTCGGGCAAGACAGTGTGGCGATTGATCCAGGCGCGTGCGTTGAAAAGGCTCAACAAACCTGAGGAAGCGATCCAACTTCTGATCGGACTCGATGACGCTGAGAAACTTGATGGTGGGGTGTTGAGCGTCATCGCCGAGTGTTACGGAATGCTCGATCAACCGGGCCCAGTCGCGGACTTGTACGCCAAGGCCGCGCAATTGAATCCTTCCGATGGCAAAATCGCTTTGGAAGCTGCGAGGTGGCTCAAACAAGCGGGCCGCACCCAGGAAGCCATCGGTCACGCCGAACGCGCGGCGATGCTCGGAGTCAGTGGCGCGCGTGAGATGGTGCGCGAACTCAAGGGCGAATAAGCACCTTATGTGATCCAGCGTCCGCCATCGATTCGAATGATCTCGCCGGTGACGTATGTGGCTTCCAAGGCGAGCCAGCGGACCGCACCGGCCGCGTCCGAGGGGTCGCCCGCGCGACCTAGTGGAACACGCCGCAGATATCGCGCTTGTTCGGAAGCGTCCGCGAACTCGCCTGCTTCCGGCCACACGACGACCCCGGGCGCCACGCCGTTGACTCGCACACTCGGCGCAAGTTCGCGAGCAAGCGAATACACCATTTCAGTCAGCGCGGCTTTAGCCATCGAATAGGCGGTGAATTGCGGCCTCGGCCTTCCCATCGCATGGATGTCGCACATGCAGATGACGCTTCCGCCGCCTTTCATTGTCGACTTCGCGAGCATCGGCGCCAGAGCCTGTGTCAGCATCAGTGGCGCCAAAGCGTTGATGCGGAAGTGGCGAGACGCTTCGATGCCGATGTTCGCGTCGAGCGGAGTGGAGTCGTAGATGCTTGCGTTGTGAACGATCACGTCCAAGCGCGGGAGTGTCGCGAAGAATGCTGCGGCGTCTTTGGTCGCTCGTTGCTCATCCGACAGGTCGAGTTTCAATGCGTGGCAGTCGACGCCGTTGGCGCGGACCTTCGTCAATAGTTCCAGCGCCTCTTGCGAGGAACTGTTGTAAGAAAAGATAATGTCGCACCCTGAAGCCGCGAAAGACTCGACGATGGCGCGTCCGACGCGCTTGGCTCCGCCGGTCACGAAGACGACCGGCCTGCTTCCCGAAACGGGCGGTTGATTCAATACTCTGGTTTGCGCGTCGGCGCTGTTGTCGAAATCCGTGAGCGCGGTGTTCTGTTCCGATGTCGGGGCCTCGACTTGGAGGCGGCGTCCGGATTCCTCCCAAATGTCGCGATACCTCGTGGGCTTCGCGGCGGGGGAGTTCGATCGTCTGCGAATCCCGCGGAGCGTCGTGATGCCGATGAGCGCAACGACCATCACGATCGAGATGAACAGCAGCGTTTCCCAGAGTTGCAAGGCATCCTGCGCCGAGTTTCGGCGGGTGTCATTGGTGGGAGGCGAGGATTCCTGAAGTGAGTACACGATGGGCACGCGGATGAGTTCGGAGGGGTACAATCGGGCTGTCGGCCTCGTAGCTCAGTTGGATCAGAGCACCGTGCTTCGAACGCGGGGGTCGCAGGTTCGAGTCCTGCCGAGGTCGCTTTCAGTTTGGTTTCGCCGCTCCTTCGGCGGACTTCTCCTCTTCGGACTTCTCCGCCGCCTGCTTCGGATCGTCACGAGGAATGAGCGTCGGCGCGCATGCGAGTCGGTAGGCCACGATCGCGGCGTTCGTCGCTGACTGCATCAGATATTCCGGGATCGCCAAGTCAAGCTTGTCGTGCTGCGTGTGCCAACCGAAGCCGTACTCGGCGCGGCCGGACTCATCCCAGAAATAGCCGGGAATACCGACCTGGAGGAATGAAGCGTGATCGCTGCTGCCGCCGCCGCGCTCTTTGCGCCCGCCGCCGCGAATGTTCACGTTCAAGGGTTCTTTCGTGAGTGAGTCGAAGAACATGTTGTTTGTCGGCGCGGTTGCGGCTGCGAGGATATCGACTTGCCAGTCGGGCACTCCGAGGCCGCCTTCATAGTTGGTTCCGCCGTCATCGACGAAGCATGCCGAGATCTTGTCCCAACGATCTTTGTTGGCTTGCACCCATGCCTTGGAGCCGAGCAAGCCTTGTTCTTCGCCGGTCCAGTTGGCGAAAATAATCGTGCGCTTAGGTTTCGCACCGACCGCCGCGAGAATTCGCGCGGCTTCGAGCGTGACCGCCGAGCCTGTACCGTTGTCGGTGCACCCTTCGGAGCCCGGGCCATCCCAGCTGTCGAGGTGGGCGGAGATGATCACGACCTCATCAGGAAGTTCCGTGCCTTTGATCTCGGCGAGCGTGTTGTACACCGGAATGGGCCCGGCCGTGAGAGTGTGTTTCGCATCGACTTCAAGCTCGATCGGTTCATCATCCGCGATGCGTGAGTTGATGAAGTCGTAATCGGAGCCACGGATCACAAGGTGAACATCGTCGGGAATCTCTTCGAGCGTTCGCGTCGTCCACTCGGGAGCGCCGCCGGTCCACACGCGTTCATCGCGTGAAGTGGTCAGCCAGCCTGCGACGTTGTCAGCCACCAGTCGCTGCGCGATGGGGAGCTCGGAAAGAGGGGTTCCTTCAGCGAGTTTTGCACGAGCATCGATGCGACGGCTGAAGTAATCGGAGAGGCGGCCGCGAATGCCGCGCTGACCCAGCGGAGCGGGGGCTTTCAGCAGGATCCATGCGCCGGCGAGTTTGTCCTTGACGGCGGCATACTCCTCTTCGGTTTTCGGTTCACGGATGACATGACCGCGACGAGGTCCGTCGGTTCCCTTCGTCCAAGCGAGGGTGGAGAACTGCAGTGATCTGATATCGTCGTATTCAACTTTCGTGACGTTGCCGTCATCATCTTTCCGTTCGCGTCGGAGCAGGACCTTTGCGCTCGACGGGCCGCGGTCGAATCGGACGGGATACTCGCCCCATTTCTCAACGCGAACATCCGTGAGGCCCCAGCGCTCGTACTGCTCCGCGCACCAACGGTTCGCGCGTTCGGTGGCGCTGCCGGTCGTGATACGAGGCCCGATTTCTTTTGTTAGATGTGTCAAATGTTCCATCACTTGGTTGCGATGGATGCCTTCTTCGAGGATCTTCCGAACGACCGCATCGTCGCCCATGTCGATCGCCGGCGCGTCAACGAGTTTTCCGTTGATCATCGCTTGCCACTGCGATTCCTGAGCGAATGACGCACTTGCGATACTGAGAGAGACCGAAAGCGAACGAATCAAGGTGTTCATGGTGGTGCTCCGCCTGGTTGGGTGAGTGTAAGGCGCGGGACGCAGCGACTGATTGTAAAAAGACGGTTCGGTCTTCGTTCGCACCGCGATTCGTATGTGCGCGTACACTTCCAGCCATCGACAAGAGGTTTCGGAGTCGTCATGCTCGTCGCCGAGAATCGTCCGCGCAATCTGAATTGGATCCACGCCGGCCCGCTGCTGTTCGGCGACTGGGGTACGAGTCGGCTGTACGTCCTTGGGCTCGCGTTCTATTACACAGGTCATGCGTCGGTCACCTTTTTGGCGGTGATGTCGGTCATCATGATCGCGGTGGCGTGGGCATACACGGTGGTCTGTCGGAGTTTTCCTGACGGTGGCGGCGTGTACGCAGCGGCGCGCCAAATCTCGCCGACGCTCTCCGTCGTTGGCGCAACCTTGTTGTTGTGCGATTACACGGTCACCGCATCGCTGTCGGCGGTGGAGGGATTCCATTACATCGGGGTGCCTCATCACTGGGTGGTGGGCGTTTCGATCGTCGCGGTGCTGATCATCGGGCTCGTCAACTGGTTCGGCGCGCAAAGCGCGGGACGCTTCGCGTTGTTCATCGCCATCGTCGCGATTTTCGCGTCGGGCTTGGTTGCATTGATGTGTCTGCCGATGCTGCCCGATGGATTGAGAGCATTGAAAGTCGAGTCGCCCGGCGTTGAAACGCTCGGTGCGAAGTGGGAATCGCTCGTTCGTATCGTGCTCGCGTTGTCGGGTGTCGAAGCCGTCGCGAACATGACCGGTTTGATGAAAGAGCCGGTCGATAAGACCGCCAAGCGCACCATTTGGCCGGTGCTGATCGAAGTTGTGACGTTGAATCTGATCTTCGCGATCGCGCTCAACGCCTTGCCGCAGCTTTCGAACGTCACGACCCCCGATTACGTGACCCACGAGGTAGTGGGCAAGGTCGCGAGTGATCAGGTGCCGGCGGAGGTGCGCGAATATCGCGACACCGCCGTCAAACTCCTTGCCACGCACTCCGCCACGGACATCTTCGGCGCGAAAATCGGATCGTGGATCGGAACCGCTTCGGGCATCATCTTCGGCTTGCTTTTGCTCTCCGCGGTCAACACCGCGATCATGGCGATCGTCTCCGTGTTCTACTCGTTGTCGAAGGATCGCGAGTTGCCGCCGGGCCTTGCGAAGTTGAACTATTCGGGCGTGCCTCGCTGGGGGCTCGCGCTCGCCGGACTGCTGCCGCTCGGCGTGTTGGCTTTCGAGGCGGATCCCAAGGCGCTCGGCGAGTTGTACGCCATCGGCGTGGTCGGAGCGATCGCGATCAATGTGTTGTGTTGCGCCGCGAATCGCGAACTGAAGGTCACGAAACTCGAACGAATCGGTCTGTGGACCCTCGGTGTCGTGATGTCGGCGATCGAATTGACCATCATCATCAAGAAGCCTCACGCGACGATCTTCGCGGGTGGAATGATCGTGGCTGTGCTGGGAATCCGCTGGATCATCAATCGCCGCGCGGCGACGATGGGCGATGTGATGCCCGAGCCCGAAAAGGGTTGGATGGCGGAGTTGAAGACGCTTTCGCCGACGATTCCTCAGCGCCCGCATCGCATCATGTTGGCCGCGAGAGGTCGCGATCAGGCCGAATACGCGGTGCAACTCGCGAAGAAGCAGAACGCGGCGTTGTTCGCGATATTCGTGCGCACGGTGCGATTGCTCGACGTTCAGCCCGGCAAATTGCCGCGGCTTGAGGATGATCCTGACGCACAGTCTTCCCTGGGCACGGTCATGGTGGTCGCGCGCGACGCCGGAGTGCCGTTCTATCCGATCTATGTTACATCGCCGGATGTTGCAAGTGAGATCTTGGACTATACCGTCACATTCGGTTGTGACACGCTGATCATGGGTAAGTCTCGTCGAAGTTTGTTCTCTCGTCGTATCGCAGGCGATGTGATTTCGAAGGTCGCTCAGCATCTGCCCGACGAGGTTTCGCTCGTCACGCGTTCGGCGAATTGATCATTCATCGTCCCATTCGAAGCTCGACCGGCCGCCGGATCGAGGCTGCCTCATGGCGATGCCGAGGATGACTCCCGTCATTCCCCAAACCGCGAGCATGCTCGAACCGCCGTGGCTGACGTAAGGGAGTGTCACCCCGATGATCGGCAACAGTCCGATGTTCATGCCGATGTTCACGAAGACCTGAGCCGCGATGAATCCCATGAATCCGACGCAAACCAAACGACCGAAGGGTTCGCGAGCGCCGGCTGCGGTGACAAGTGCGCCGACGATCCACATGGCGTACAGCCCGATCGTCGCCAGTCCGCCGAAGTAGCCGAAGCGATTGCAAATCACCGAAAAGATCATGTCGTTGTGCCGCTCGGGCAGCGCGTTGAAGTGCAACAGCGCGCGGCTGTGGGAGTCTTCGACGCCCTCGACGCCGCCGGCTCCCGCGAGTCGCTGTGCCGTGACGGCTTGCATGTTGATGTCTTGGTCGGCGCTCGTGTCACCCCTCATCTGTTTCACGAGACCGACGAACCTCTCCTTCTGATGCGGCTTGAGGATCGGATATGCCGCCGGAGCGGCAAGACCTGCGATCAGCACGATGAAAGCCAGGTGCTTCAGCCTTGCGCCCGCCGCAACGAGTACCGAAAAGAGTGCGGGAACGAAGAGGCATGCGGTTCCAAGGTCCGGCTGAAGTGTGATCAGCGCGACCGGGATCGCGGTGATGATCGCGGGCGGCAAAAGTCCCGGCAATGAGCGATGGTTGCGACGGAATCGAAGATACCACGCGAGTACGAAAACATACGCGATCTTGGCGAACTCCGAAGGTTGAAGATCGACGGGACCGAGATCGATCCAGCCGCGCGCGCCGTTGCGGGGTCGGACGATCGATGCGGGAACATAAGGAATCAATAGAAATACAAGGAGACCGACGGCTGCGAACAACAACACCCAGGACATCGCTCCGTAGAGCCGATAGTTCGGAATGAGCAGCGCAAGCGCGAACAGAACGCCGACCGCTGCATAGATCGACTGCTTTGTCGCGGCGACGGAAAATGGTGTTTCGACCGAGGGTTGCAGGTTCGTGGCCACATCGATGGAGTAGATTCCGAGGAGCGTGAGCGCCGCGGAGGAGAACACGACGAGCCAAGCGGCGCGGCCGTTGATCAATGCGCGCCAGATGAGCGCCGGCCATTCACTGAGCGGGGGAATCGCGGATGTGACGAGCGATCTCACGGGAGATATCCCTCCGCCTTGAGAGCGTGCACGATCTGATTACAAATCGGGCCGGACACCTTGCCGCCGCTGCCTCCGTACTCCACGATGACCGCGACAACATAGCGGGGGCGATCTTCTCCGACAAGAATCACGAACCACGAGTGATCACCTTCCTGCGCGAGGTATGGCGCACGAGGTCCGCCGCGATCAGGATCGATGAAAAGATCGGGAGCGTCCGCGGTTCCTGTTTTACCCCAGATGTTCACGCCCTTGGCGTTGAAGTTCAGTTCGTCATCCTCGCCGATGCGGGTGTGGTGTCCGGTTCCGAGTTGCTCGTTCACGCTCTTGGAAAGACCGGTGAGCGCCATGTCGACCGCGGCTTGATCAAGTTGCAGATCCTTGGGTTCCGGTCGAGGATCTCCCATGATGATTCTGGGTTGATAGACGACGCCGCGCCTTGCAAGGGTTGCGTAGGCATTGGCGGCGTGAAGAGGCGTCCAGGCGACGGGCCCTTGCCCGATACCCATCATGATTGCGTCGGGCGTCGTCAGGTCACTGCCGTCATCGGGGGATTTGCTGCCGCCTTTGGGGATGAATCCGATGTGACCCTGCGACTCGATGCCGATGCCGAGGCCGAATGATCGGCCGACGCCGAATCGTTTGTAAGAGTCGACGACTCCGCCGACGTCGAGTCGGCGGCCGAGCGTGTAGAAGAAGATGTTGCATGAGCACATGATCGCATCATCGCCCGACAGTTCTCCGCCGAGTTGCTCATTGTGCGTCATTCGAAATCGCTTGAAGATCCAGCACCGATACATGTTCGGATTGTCTTCGAGCAGATGTCCTTCGCAACCGATGCGTTGGTTCGTGCGATAAAGCCCTTGTGTCGCGGCTTCCGCAAGAATCAGCGGTTTGACGATCGATCCGGGCGGGTACGGCATCGCGATCGCGCGATTCATGTATGGAAGATTCAGTGGATCTTTAAAAACGCTGTCCGGCTCGTTCTTGATGCGCTCGCGGGTGAATGTCGGCGTTGAGACGAGCGCGAGCAGGTCGCCGGTATCGATGTCGAGCACGACGGCGGCTCCGTTGAGCGGCGTACCGGGAATCTGGGTCGCCGATTCCTGTCCGTGCCAAGGTTGAACCATGGCGAGTCCGAGTTGCGTCGACATGGCCGCCTGCACGCGGGCCTGCAGCATGACATCGAGCGTGAGGGTGATGTCTCGTCCCTTGGATGCGTCGATGGTTTCCACATGGCCTGTTTCCATGTGCCGGATCTGCATGCCCCGGAGTCCGCGAAGATGGTTCTCCTGAGATCCTTCGATCCCGGTGTCGCCGACGCGATCGCCTTCTCGATAGGAGCCGCGATCGGTGTCGGAACCGAGTGTCGCCTTTGCGCCGAGTTCAGGATGGCGATCGAGGAACTCGCGTCTGTTCCCGGCATCTTCCGCAAAGATTCTGTCGCGCACGCGGCCGAGGATGTGGCACGCAACCCCTTCGACCGTGATCAGCGCGCTGTCCGCGCTTCTGAGCGGTGACGGCAGGGTTGAGCGATCGACCTCCACCTGTACATTCTCATACGGGTACACGCGATCGCCCGAGTCGATCAACTTCACTCCCGGGACGACCGGAACCTCCGGTATGCGGCTTGGATCCACGATCGCAAGTGTGTCATTTGAAAGCAACGACAGATCGGTGGTCGCATCCTCTTGTGAAAGCAGATCGAGTGCGAACGCGCGAGAGTCATCGATGTTGGTCGCGATGACCTGAGCGGTACGCTGTTCGACGATCGGTTGTCGGACTGATTTGTCCAGCGACTTGAGCGTGACCTCTGCGAACGAATCGCCGGCGGCGCGTGCGCGGGAGAGTGCGCTCGTGATGCGAGCGCTCAGAACATCATCATCGACCTCAGGGCGTGAGATCAGCGGCCGGATCACATCCTGTGTTCGTTCGTCCTGACGCTCACGCGCTTCACGCAACGCAGCGTCGACCCTCGCTCTCGCGGCGGCATCATACTTGCGCCCGACTTCCATGATCACGCGGTCGCGTCGAGCATCGAGTTCTTCCCGAGAAACGCCAAGACGATTCGCAAGAGTGTTCCACGCATGATCGAGATGGTTCAGATAGGTTGCGTGAAATGTTGCGACGAGTTCCTTGCGCTGATCAGGGTTCAATTCGAACCACGAGTTGCCGACGCTGCGGCGTGCAGCGAGCGTCGCCTGTTCATTGGCCCATTCGCCGGTGATGACGCGGAAATCGACCGCGAGGCTGTAGCTGGGTTTATCGATGGCAAGGATGCGGCCTTTGCGGTCGAGGATGCGACCGCGGACTGTCGGCGTCCACTGCTTGCGGGTCAGTCGCTGTTCGGCCTGTTCGCGGAGATCTTCGCCTCGGACCAACGTCAAGCGGGAAAGTTGCAGGATCAACACCGTGAACGGAACAACGATCGCCGCCAAAAGAAGGAGCAGGCGCCGATGGAACATGCTGGGAATGAGTTCTTCGATGCGCATTGGCGCGAGATCGTGTTCCGGCTCGTGTGATTGGTCTCGGTGCGGGCGAAAAGAATCGGCGTTCGAGGTCGGGCCGGTCCACAATCAGCGCAGCGGCATCTTCCAAGGTGTTCCGGGCTTGTAACTCACAAGTTCGTAAAGCTGCTGGCGCGTCTGCATGCCGCTCAGAAGTGATTCGGCGGAACCTGTCGATTTCAGTGTTTCCAAGGCCTTCGTGACGGCGCCCATGGCCACTCGGAGCAGCGTGACAGGATAAATGACGCACGAATAGCCCAATTCACCGAATTTCGAAAGCGGAATCATCGGGGTTTTGCCGAACTCGGTCATGTTGGCGAGGAGATACGGCCCGCGTGACGCATTCGCTCCCCGGGAGGCGCACGTCACTCCCTGCATGGCTTGCGCGAACTGCTTGAACTCCGCCTCGTTGGTCAGTCCTTCGGGGAAGATCATGTCGGCGCCGGCACGGACGTAAGCCGCGGCTCGATTGATCGCCGCTTCCATGCCGTCGACGCCGCGCGCATCGGTTCGAGCACAGATGATGAACCCGTTGCCGAGTTCGTCACGAGCCTGTGCAGCCCATTGGACCTTCTCGATCATGTGATCGGTCGGGATGAGTTCTTTGCCGTCCAGGTGTCCGCATCGTTTGGGGAACTTCTGGTCTTCGAGATGCAATCCGGCGGCGCCCGCGCGGCTGTAGTCGAGCACGGTTCTTC
>JBKDPX010000398.1:0-1902 GCA_046342165.1 Phycisphaerales bacterium
GTGCACATCAGTCTCGATGGCAACAGCGATTGGGAAATCGAGGAAGTGATCGAAGGCGACACCGTCGAGGAAGTGCTGTCTTACGTGCAGTACGATGTCGCGGATCTCAAGCGCGCCATGCGCCAAGACATCGAAGCCGCCTGCAAACAAGGCCGCCTCACCTTCGCCGAAGGCAAGAGCCTCCTCAAGTACTACGACGACGGCCTTGAGGGGTATACGTATTTGGAAGGTTGAGGCGACGAAAGGGAATAGGAGTCAGGGAATAGGCAATGGGGTGAGTGAATCTACTCCTCCCTCTCGCCTTCTGCCCATTCCCCATTCCCTCTTTACTCCCCATCCCCAATCACCCTCTTCCTCCTCAACACATGGTGATAATGCTGCGCGAAGCGGTGGGCTTCGTCACGCACGGCTTGGAGCAGGCGCAGGCCCGGGTTTTCGCGGCCGAGTTTGATCGGTTCGGCGATTCCCTGCACGAAAATCAACTCTTCCTTCTTGGCGAGACTGATCACCATGGGCGGGCGAACCGAGAGTGAATTGAACGCTTCGAGCGCCGCGTTGAGTTGGCCCGTGCCGCCGTCGATGAGAATCACATCGGGATAGAGCTCTTCACCGGCGCCGGCTTCTCGATACCGGCGCGAGATGACTTCACGCATCGATGAAAAGTCGTCGTTGCGGGCGCTCTCGATTTTGAACCGGCGATACTCGCTTTTCAGCGGTCGGCCGTCGATGAAGCACACTTTGCTTGCCACCGTCTCGTTGCCTTGCAGGTGTGCGATATCAAAGCCCTCGATACACCGGATCGGCTCCTCGAGTTCAAGCGTGCGCTGAAGCGATGCGAGTGATTTTTCCGGTTCGATGATCAGGCTCTCGGCCTCAGGCTGCCAGTTGTCGCCGCGGCTTGCGCGTTGATCGAGTTTCTCAAGAGCCGAGATCTGATCACGAAGCTTCGCGGCGCGCTCGAACTTTAGATCGGCGGCCGCCTGTTTCATGTCTTCCCGCATCTCTCGCATCATCTGACTGCGCTTGGTGCCGAGGAAGTGAACGAAGCTCTCGATGTCCTCGGCATATCGATCTTTATCGATCTTCGCGGCGCAGGGCGCGGTGCATTGATCGATCGCATACAGAAGACACGGGCGAAATCGCGCGTTCTTCGGATCGCCGTCCACGATGTCGAGCTTGCAGGTTCGAAAGCGAAAGACCCGCTGCAAAACCTGAATCGCCTCCCTTAGCGCGCCCGCGTGCGCGAACGGCCCGTAGATTCTCGCACCCTTGAGATCGGGATCCGAGGGATTGCGGGTCACGAACACCCGCGGAAAATCCTCATGTCGGGTGATCGCAAGATACGGGAATGTTTTATCGTCAGTCAGCCGAACGTTGAAGCGCGGCTTGATGTCCTTGATCAGTCTGTTTTCGGTGAGAAGCGCCTCCCACTCGGTCTCGCAGAGCAAGACATCGAAGTCATGCACGACGTCGAGCATCGGCTGTTTCTGCGGGCCGAGATCCGTCGACGGGACGAAGTAACTTGAAACACGATCCGGAAGACTCAGCGCCTTGCCGACATAGATCACAACGCCGTTGTGATCCTTCATCAAATAAACGCCCGGCGAATGAGCCAGTGAGCGCGATTTCGCTGACAGGCGTTGGATACGTTCGCCGTAGGTCTCGTCACCCCAAGGTGGGGGAGAAAATGGTTCGTGATCAGCGCTCACTGCGGGAGTGTAGAGCCGCTTGGGTGATAACCCCAATTTCCCGCGGAAAACCCCCGTATCAGAGAACGCGCATCACCGACTGCGGGCATTCTTCCCGCGCAAACTTCCGGAGCATCAAGTTTCGGAGTCTCGTGTCCGATTCTTCGATGCCGCACATCGTTGGGGTGTTGCGTTCAAAAGAGGGTCATTTATG
>JBKDPX010000399.1:0-7652 GCA_046342165.1 Phycisphaerales bacterium
CCCGCATGAATGGCGTTGGTGTCCTGTTTTCGATCGCCGTTGGCGCTGTTGCCGCCCGTGTACATGCCGCATCTCCGAGGGTGAAGTTCGTCGCCGTCGATCCTATTCGTGCCGCAGGGCGACGATGGGATCCAGCCTGGAGGCCTTGATCGCCGGGAACATCCCGAAGATCACGCCCGTGCCGGCGGAGAAGCTCACGGAAAGAATAATCGACCACATGGGCGCCGCGGCTTTGCTGACAGGCGAATCCTCTCCCATGCGCTGCATGACCAGCACACCCAGCATGCCGATAGCAAGCCCGATCACGCAACCGATCATGCAGAGGGTGACCGCCTCGACCAGGAACTGCATCAGGATCACGACAGGCTTGGCCCCCACCGCTTTGCGCAGTCCGATTTCACGAGTGCGCTCGGTCACGCTCATGAGCATGATGATCATGATGCCGATGCCGCCGACGAGCAGTGAGATGGACACGACGCCGGCGATGAAGAATGTCATGCCGTTTGCGACTTTCTTGAACTGTTCGATGGCCTGCTCGATCGCCTGCACGCCGAAGGTGTCGGGATCCTCGGGTTTCAAGCCGCGGACGCGCCGCAACTGCGATCGGATCTCGGCTTGCGCGTCTTCAAAGAGTTCGGGCGCTTTTGTTTTGGCGATCGCGTACAGACGAGGCTCGGGGCGCATCGACTCGCCGGTTCGGAACGGAATGAAGATCTCGGTTTGTCCTTCGTCGCCGCCGAACATCGGTGCCACCGACTTGGTTTCGACGACGCCGATGATCATGAACCGACGGCCGTCGACGAGAATCGTCGTACCCGACGGTTCTGCGGGCAGTGCGAGTTCTTGAATCGCCTTGTCGTTCACGAGGCAGACTTGTCGTGCCTCCTCCTCGTCGATGGAGTTGAGCGCGCGGCCTTGAATGACTTCGCGCTCTTCGATTTGATGCCAACTCGGACGCACTCCCTGAACGACCGCCGCGGGAACCGTGCGATCACCGGCTTGGATCGTCGGGTTCAACTGCATCACGGGTGTAATGGCTTCGAGCGACGGTGAAAGCGGCAGAAGCGAGTCGATCTGCTCCTTGGTCAGGCGGATCTGACGGAAGCTGAAAGCGTCGCGCTTCTCCGGAGGCATTCGCGGGAAGATCCACACTTTGTTTGTGCCGAACGTCGAGAACTGATCGAGCACATATGCCTTGAATCCGTTTCCCGCTGCGGCCAGCACGATCACGGCTGCGACACCGATGATGATGCCGAGCGTGGTCAGCATGGCGAGGAACTTGTTCGCCCAAATCTGCTTCAGCGCGAGAAAGACGGTTTGAATCAGCCAACGCACGATGATCATGGCGCGACCTCCGCGGCGCCCACGGCCTGCTGTGCCGCGCGACGGAGATAGTCGAGGTGAATCGGATCTTCGTTGGTGGGATGATCGGAGACGATTTTGCCATCACGCAATCTGACGATGCGCGCCGCGTGACCGGCGACATCTTCTTCGTGCGTCACGATGACGATGGTCTGTCCCTCGGCGTGGAGTTGCTTGAAAAGCGCGATGATTTCATCACTGGTTTTGCTGTCGAGGTTTCCCGTCGGCTCGTCAGCGAGCACGAGGCTCGGACCGTTGACGAGCGCGCGCGCGATGGCCACGCGTTGACGCTGTCCGCCCGAGAGTTGATTGGGCTTGTGGTCCATTCGCTCGGCGAGGCCGACGCGTTCCAACGCTTTGACCGCGCGGGCCTGAGCGCCCCGCCAGTTTCGCGTCGAGTAGATCAGCGGCATCTTGACATTTTCGAGCGCGGTCGCTCGATTGAGCAGTTCGAAGGACTGAAAGACGAATCCGATCTCTTCGTTGCGAACCTGCGAGAGCGCGCTTGCGCTCATGCGATGCGTCGGTCGGCCGCTGAGTTCGTACGTACCGCTCGTCGGTTTATCGAGACAACCGAGGATGTTCATGAGCGTCGACTTGCCGCTGCCGGATGAGCCCATGATCGCAACGAACTCGTTTTTGCGGATGTCGAGACTGACGCCGCGCAACGCGTTGACGGTTTCGGTTCCGACGCGATAGACCTTGTGTAAATCGCGGATTCGAATGGTCATCGGCCCATTCCTCGCGGAGGGCCGCTCTGTGTTTTCGCGGCGGAGGGTCCCTCGCGTTCCTCTGCGGGAACGGTCTCTTCGTCAACGCACTTTTGCTCGTGCTTGAGTTTCTGCAGGACCTTGAACGGCCCCGAGATGAGAACATCGTCCGCTTCTATACCTCCAAGGATGATGGTGTCGGTCAAATCGCTGGCGCCGATCGTGACGGGCGTGGCGATCGCTTTGCCTTCCTTGAAGACGAAGATGATGCGCGCGAACTTCTTGCTGCGATCAACGCGGGGATTGTTCATCGATACCGAGTTGGGGAGATCCTCGATGGCGTAGTCCACCACAGCCTGACTCGGGACCTTGATCACATCGCGGAAGGTTTCAACCTGAACCTCGGCGTTCGCGGTCATGCCGTCACGAAGCAGTGTGTTATCCGGCAATTCAAGCAGAATGTCCGTCTCGAAATAACTAGTGCGATCGAGTTCGACCTTCTTCTTCAAGCCGACATGATCGACGGTTCCGAAGAATGTGCGATCCGTGAAGGCGTTGACGAACACCTTGGCTTTCTGTCCTTGTTTGACGGGCGCGACATTGGCTTCATCGACACGCGCCTTCAACAGCATCTTGCTGAGATCGGCGATCTCCATGATCACCGAGCCGGGATTGTTCAGGGTTCCCACAACGACGGTTTCGCCGACCTCGGCCTCGAGTCGGGTGATGATGCCGTCAAACGGCGACTTGATCGTGGTGTTGTCGAGGTCTTTTTCGGCGCGAACGATGTTCGCGCGGGCGATTTCGATCGCGTGAGTTTGGCTTTTGAAGTTGCTTTCAGCGCGGAGATACTCCGCCTCCGCTTGATCGAGTTCGGTTTTGGGGATGTCCTTTGTCGCGTAGAGCTCTTTGCGACGGTTGAACTCGAGACTGGTGTTCGCGAGTGCGGCTCGGGTTCCTTCAAGACGCGCCTCTTCGCTCTTGAGTTGGGCTTTCGCCGAATCCAAGAGCGCGGCGAGATCGCGCGCGTCGAGTCTGACGACGACATCACCTTCCTTCACAACCTCGCCTTCGCGGAACGGAAGCGCGATGATGCGCGCGCTGACTTGCGCGGAGACTTCGACTTTTGTTTTGGGTTCGATCGTTCCCGGCGCCGCGACGGTGCGGACGAGATCACCCTTGGCCGCCTTGGCGAGTTTGACTTTCGCAGCCTGGGAGTCGGGATTGAAGCGCGCGGTCCACTTGTCGATGTATCCGTTCGTGTGCAGGTAGTAACCCGCCCCGCCGAAGATGAGGAGCAGGGCGAGCGAGATTCCGATCAACCATTTCCACAAGGCGGATACTCCGGGTGCGCCGCGATTCCGATGCGCAGGAATGAACAGGACACTCAAAGGATGCTTCGGACGGCGGGTTCCGCCCGATTCACGGGGCATCCTGGGAAGGGGCCGCCGCGCTGATACGATGCGCAACGACTTACACCTCATCGTACGCCTCAAGAACAGCGAGACCCGATCAAAACCCGACATGCAGCGCGTAACTCGTGGACATGGATTTCTGGAGCATCTCCTTGCTTCGCTTCGTGCGAACAAGGCGAACTCACTTATCGAACCGTCTCAGCGCGGCGGGACGGTGATCGACATCGGCTGCGGGAGTTACCCGCTCTTTCTGACACGAACGCGCTTTGCGCACAAGATCGGATTTGATCGCGAGTATCTCACTTCACAACCGCCCGGCGTTGCGTCGGGAATCTCGCTTCGCGGCTACGACATCCATGCGGCGAGTCCGTTACCCATCGAATCGGAAGCGGCGAACATCGTCACCATGCTCGCGGTGTTCGAGCACATTCAGGTCGATGTGTTACCCGTGTTGCTCACGGATATTCATCGCGTGCTGAAGCCGGGCGGCTCGCTGGTGATGACGACTCCGTCAGCAGCGGCCGAACCGGTGCTGAAGTTTCTCACGATGATCGGCGGCGTGAGCAAAACGGAAATCGAAGAACACACCGATCACTACTCCCGAGAGAAGATCCGCGCGGTCATGCGGCAGACGCCGTTTGATCCGGAATCGACCGAAATCGGTTTGTTTCAATTCGGCATGAACGTTTGGATCCGAGCGCGAAAGCACCCACTATGACGAACCCCAAACTGTCCGTCATCATTCCGGCGTACAACGAACAGGCGACGATCCTGAAACTGATCGAGCGCGTGCGTGCCGTTCGGATCGAGAAGGAGATTCTGATCGTCGACGACTGCTCGCGAGACGGGACGTCGGAAGTGCTCAAGTCAATCGAGGGAACGCCCGGTATCCGCGTGATCCGTCACGACATGAACATGGGCAAGGGAGCGGCGCTGCGTACCGGCATTCGAGCCTCCTGCGGAGACATCGTGATCATTCAAGATGCGGATCTTGAATACAACCCGACCGAGTACCCACGATTGATCGAACCGATCGAGAGCGGCGTGGCCGATGTCGTGTACGGCTCGAGATTTTCCGGCGGCGATCGTCGGCGCGTCCTTTATTTCTGGCACTCGGTGGGCAATCGCGTCCTGACGCTGTGCTCGAACATCTTCACGAACATCAATCTTTCCGATATGGAGACCTGTTACAAAGTTTTTCGGGGCGAGATCATCAGATCCATTGAGATCGAGGAGGATCGCTTCGGCTTCGAACCCGAAATCACCGCGAAAGTCGCGCGTCGCCGTTGCAGAATCTATGAAATCGGAATCTCATATGAAGGCCGGACATACGAGGAAGGTAAGAAGATCGGTTGGAAAGACGGTGTCGCGGCGTTGTGGTGCATCTTCAAGTACAACGTGTTAAAGTAACGCGATTGCAATAAAAAACCCGCCGACAGCGGCGGGTTCAGGGTTCGACGACTTCGGTTCAACTCATCCGCCGAGCTTCTCGCCGAGGAACTCACACACTTTGTCAGCAGCGATGCGGCTTTGAGCGCCGGTGTCGCGATCGCGCACGGTCACGGTCTGATTGGTCATGGTCTCGCCGTCGATGGTGAAGCAGAACGGACACCCCGCTTCATCCATGCGCGCGTAACGCTTGCCAATGGACTGCTTGGCGTCGGTCTCGATGATGCCGGTGCGGCCGAACTTCGCGAAGACCTGATCGAAGATGCGATCGGCGACTTCGGGCATGCCTTCCTTATTGACGAGCGGGAAGATCGCGGCCTTGATGGGCGCGACGCGCGGGTGGAACTTCATGAACTCGGGGCTGGGGCGCGATTCGTCCTTCGTGTAAGCCTCGCAGATAAGCGCGAGTGCGCCGCGATCGAGTCCGGCGGCGGGCTCGATGCAGTGCGGAACGTATCGCTCGCCGCGCTTGGAGCCGTTGGGGAGCAATTCGCCGCGATCCTGATCGAAGTAATCGAGCTTCGCTCCCGAGTGCTTGGCGTGTTGGGTGAGGTCGTAATCGCCGCGATGCGCGATGCCCTCGAGTTCGCCGAATCCCGGTGCGGTGAAGGGGAATCGATATTCGACGTCGCTCGTTCCCTGCGAGTAGAAGGAGAGTTCGTCTTTCTCGTGTTCACGAAGAATGAGATTCTCGCCGGCAAGTCCGATCTGCTTCCACCATTCCATGCGGAAATCGCGCCAGAACTTGTACCACTCGAAGGATTCGCTCGGGTGGCAGAAGAACTCAAGCTCCGCCTGCTCGAACTCTCGCGAGCGGAAGGTGAAGTTTCGAGGAGTCACTTCGTTGCGGAACGAGCGTCCCGTGTTGCCGATTCCGAAGGGAACCTTCACTCGGGTGCTGTCGACGACATTCTTGAATTGCAGGAAGACGCCCTGCGCGGTTTCCGGACGCAAGTACGCCTTGTCATCTTCAGTGGCGAGCGCGCCGACGAACGTGCTGAACATCAGGTTGAACTGTCGCGGCTCGGTGAGCGTGCCGGGCTTTGAGGCATGGGGGCCGACGATGCGCTCCAGCATCGACGCGCCCATGTTCTTGAACGCCTGCGTGAACTCGGCCGTCGAATAACCGCTCGGTTCATCGGCGTTGACCGACTTGCACATCTTCGCCAGACGCTTGAGGTGCTTCTTGAGCGTTTCGTCATCGCCGTGGAAGAACGCGCCCATCATGCTCTTTTCAAGACCGAGCTCGTCCGCGAACACCAGAAGCAGATGGTCGGCGCGATAACGTTGTTTTGTTTCCTTACAATCAACCATCGGATCGTTGAAGCCGCCGACGTGACCGCTGGCCTGCCACACCTTCGGATGCTGGATGATGCACGTCTCGACGGGAACGCAACGGACCTTTTCGCCGTCGGGTCCGCGTCGTCCCCAACACGGATTCATGATCATGTCCTGCCACCAGGCGTCGCGCAGGTTCTTCTTGAGTTGCGCGCCCAGCGGGCCGTAATCCCAGAACCCGTTGATACCGCCGTAGATATCGCTGGCCTGAAACACAAAGCCGCGGCGCTTGCAGAGCGCCATGATGGCATCCATGGACTTGACGTTTGACATCGCAGACTCCTCGGGAAAAGCGAGCGGATGATAGGTCGAGGCATCGGGTCCCGGGAAAACGAGCGACAGTCGCGTCAACCGTGCACACGGACGCTGTTGCGCTTCTGCGTTTCATCCGGGTGGATACGAAACCACCCGCCTGTCGGCGGGTGGCGGTTGGTGTTTCACACTTTGAAGGTGCCGGCGAGGTCCATGCGATCAGGCGAGTTTCATCGCCTTCATCATCGCGTCACCCATGTCCGCAGGGCTCATGGCGACGGTCACGCCGGCGGCTTGCAACGCTTTGATTTTCGCATCAGCCGTGTCGTCGGCGCCGCCGATGATCGCTCCCGCGTGGCCCATGCGGCGACCGGGGGGCGCCGTGCGGCCGGCGATGAACGCTGCGACGGGCTTTTTCACATTCGCTTTGATGTACGCCGCAGCTTCGATCTCGTCAGTACCGCCGATCTCGCCGATCATGAGAATGCCGTGCGTGTCGGGGTCGGCCTCGAACATGCGGATGCAGTCGATGTGATTGAAACCGCGTACGGGATCGCCGCCGATACCGACGCAGGAACTCTGTGCAAGGCCGCGGCGGCTGGTCTGCCACACGGCTTCGTAGGTCAATGTTCCGGAGCGACTGACGATGCCGACGGCTTTGCCGAGCTTGGCTTCGCTGATGTGCGTGTGGATGTAGCCCGGCATGATGCCGATTTTGCAACCAGCGTTGGTGTAAGCGTCGAGCGAGCCGTCCTTCACGGTGCCTGAGCCGGTCTTGGGTCCGGGCGTGATGACGCCGGGGCAGTTGGGTCCGACGAGAATCACCTTGCGCTTTTCGGGAGCGGTATCCGCACCGCCGTTCATCTCATCGATCACGGCGCGAACCTTGATCATGTCCTGCACGGGCACACCCTCGGTGATCGCGCAGATCATCGGGATGCCTGCATAAGCGGCTTCGAGAATCGCATCTCCGGCGAACGGCGGCGGCAAGAAGATCATCGTGGCGTTCGCACCCGTCGCTTTCACAGCGGCCTCGTCGGTGTCGAAAATCGGGAGCCAGTTCTCATCTTTCGTTCCGCCCTTGCCGGGCGTCACGCCCCCCACCATCTTGGTGCCGTACAAGTGG
>JBKDPX010000400.1:0-9812 GCA_046342165.1 Phycisphaerales bacterium
GCCGACGGACGCGTGCTCGACACGGGACGCATCGATTACACCAGGCGATATCTGCGATCACTGCACGCGGCGATTCAAGCCGGCGCGGATATCCGCGGGTACTTCCACTGGTCGATTCTCGACAATTTCGAATGGGCCGAGGGTTACAAAGAGAGATTCGGAATGGTGTACGTGGATTTCGCGACGCAAAAGCGAACTCCGAAGCTTTCTGCGCACTGGTACAGCAATGTGATCGCCACCAATGGGTTGTCACTCAGCCATCCGGTGGGATTGGATCTCGACTCGCCTTTGGCGCGGGATTTGAACGTTCAGCCCAAGCCCGTGCGCGCGACCGCTCAGAACTGAATCTCAACCTGTATTTATCGGACACTCACGACCGTTTCCCGGCGGCAACTGTTTCATGGTGTTTCATGACGGTGAAACAAGGGATTTTCACGGCGGAATAAACGGGTCGCCGCGCAAAATTAGTCCGCTGAAAGAGCTTGAAACAGTTGCGTGAAATCTGAAATCGGTTAACCTTTGTGCGGGAGCGTCATCATTTATTCACGAAAGTGAGAGAGACATGAGCATGAAGACTTTGGCGGTGGCTTTGGCCATGGCTGCGGGCGCCGCAGCTCAGGCCGTTGTTGTTTCTCCGGGCAACTCTTCGTCCGGTTGGAACGGTTACATGAACGTTTTTGATCTGCCCTCCAACGGCGGCGGCTTCATCTTCGGCAGCGGCTGGGGTGTGGCTGATCTCAACACGAGCTTCAACGACGGCGCTCAGACGCTGACGATGTCGCCCAACACGATCGGTGATCCGAATCCGTTCTGGTACACGCCCTCGGGCGGTCCCGGTTCGACGGGCAACAAGATCATGGAGGCGAACCTCTATGTGCAAGACGACAGCGGTGCGTGGGCTGGTCAGACCCTGACCTTCACGGGCAACATCCTGTCGAACAGCTTCACCAGCGCGCACCAGGCGAAGATCTTCATCCGTGACTTCGCTCCGGACTATTCGTCGTTCAACGAGACGATCGTTAACGCGTCTGCCGGCGTGTTCAGCATCAACCTCGCGCTTGATCCCGGCGCCGGCCGCCACGTGCAGTACGGCTTCCAGGTCAAGGGCGCTTGCGTGTGGTTCACCGACGTCGCTCCGTTCGGCAACATGGTTGTCTCGACGGGCGCGATTCCGGCTCCGGGCGCCGCTGGCCTCTTGGCCCTCGGTGGTCTCGTCGCCGGCCGTCGCCGTCGCTGATTCCAAGCTTGAAACACATTGAGCTTCCGAAACCGCCGACTGAAAGGTCGGTGGTTTTTCTTTTTGCGATCAACGGTCGATCACTTGTTTCAACGCAGGCTCGATGCGTTCGCCGTACTCCTTTTGCAAAGCGCGAAACTTCGGCGCACCTTCGAAATGATCCCAGATCACAAGGCCGTCCGCTCCGTATTCCTTCGGCCACATGAACATCGCGGCAAGGTACTCGTCGTTAATCGGACTCTCCGCCAACGTCGGCAAATAGTCCTTTATCCAGTCGGGATAGGTCATCATCGCAACCACATACACGGGTTTCCGGCCTGCAAGTCTCCTGGCCTCTGCGATGTTGGTCTCAATGAAGGCGCGTCCAAGGTCGGGCGGAATCTCCCGCGGCGTTACTTGGCGCTCAAGTCCGCGCAGAATCACTTTGTCCTGATACAACGGAAGCAGAACACAGTCGCAGATGTCAATCATCCATCGAACTTTGTCGTTGGCATCGCGATGTGTCTTACCCTCGGGCTTTGCGTAATCCCGATCGTGCCGACTGCCCGCGGGGATCCCATAGAAGCCGATTTTCGCATAGGGGCGCAGAGTGCGGCATTCGTCGACGATCATGCAATACCACGCTCGCACGGCACCCTCATAGGTGCGGCGCAAGATGGCATCGCGAGAACCACTCGTGCGCGATCGGAGAAGTCCGGCATCAGACTCTTCAAGATGTCGTCGCCATAATTCGAATTGACTCATGCCTCGACGAAACTCAGGCGTCGCCTCGCGATCACCCTCCCACCATGGATGCAGGAACTCGATATCCAGGCAGATCACACCCTCAAACCTCGGATCCGCAACTCGCGTGTCGAGCACGCGAAGAAGTTGCTGACGCAGACGAGAGCGATATCCCGCTTTCGTCGTGATTCCCAGGCCTTTTTCTCGAACTTCAAGGGCGAACTCGTGCTCGTACAGCACCGCGGCGTCGCGGCGGATCGGCACGCTGCCGAAATCAAAACGCGCGGACCAATCGAGACCGCGCGCCAGTTCCTGATCGGAAGTCGTGGTCATCCAGCGAACTTGAAATCCTTCGGAGAGTCGCGGGCCGCGGGGTTCGGGTTGCGCGAACACGGATTCACAAGCAATCAGTGATGAGATCGCGAAGGGAATGAGTCCCTTCGACGATATCACATCACGCCTTTCTTCACACACGCGCCACAGCGTCCGAAGATGACGACTTCGTGCCCCTCGACTTCAAAACCTTTCGGCACATCGTCGTGGTAGTGACCTCAACACCCCTCGACATCAAAAACCTTTCCACAGCTTCGACAGCAAAAATGGTGATGATGACCTTTGCCAGCGAGTTCGTATCGAGGTGCTTCGCCCGGAATCTCGACCGCGCGAACGATGCCTTCGTCCGCCAGTGTCTTGAGCGCGCGATACACGGTTGCGAGTCCGAGTCCGCTCACGCTGCGGCGGGCGTGGGTGAGAATCTCCTTCGGGCTCAGCGGTCGGCCCGAGCGATCCATCGCCTCGCGAATCGCGTGGCGCTGTTTGGTTTGACGCTCGGTCGGCATCCTCAAGGATATCAGGCATTTTTCGCAGAAGCGGCGGCGTGTTTCTCGGCGCGTCCCAGCGCGATCACAAGCGGGATCGCCAATGCGCGCGCCGCGGCGCTGGCGATGAACACCCATCCATATCCATGCCCTGCATCCAGGATTCTCCCGCCGATCAAGGAGCCTGTCGTTTTGGTGCTTTCGTTCAAAGCACCGAGACAACTCAGCACCATCACGCGATCGCGCGGCGTCGTGCAGTCATACGAGTGCAGGAACACGCTGAGATCGAAGATGCCCCAGATGACGCCGCTGAGGAATTGCAACAGGATCAGGGCGGTGAAATCACGAGTGACAAACCACATGAGCACGGCCGGAATGAGTCCGATCGCCCCGATGACAAGGGTACGGAAGCTTCCGTGTTTTGCGGCGAATCGTCCGACCGCAGGCAGCGCGAGGCCCTTGCCGAAGAACCAAGCCGCGAGCATGCAGGAATATTGGATCGCCGTCAAGCGCAGATCTTCGAGCATGAACGGATTGAGAAATGGTTGGGCGATCTGGGCTGCGAAGTAGGCGTAGGCGACGAACAAAATGAATCGACCTTCGCCGCCTGTTCGGATGCGCTTTGCAAAGCCCTCAAGGGTGATTCTCTCGTCATTGCGTGGGCCGTCCGTCGGTTCGGTGTACTTGTACAAGTGCCACGCGGAGAAGATTCTCGCGACGCACGCGATGATAAACACCGCCGCGAATCCGAATCGACGATCATCGCCTTCGAACAGATGAAGGACACCGCCGTGAGCGAGCAGTCCGAAGAGTGTCGCCGCTTGCAACCATCGAAGACGCGTCGCGAAGTACTTCGAACGGATGCGATCGGGAACCAACTTGCCGGTCATGCTCATCCAAGCGGGACTGCCGCTCAGACCGATGACCCAATACAGCGTGACGATTCCAAAGACCACGGTACCGAGCAATGACCCCGAACGGATGTGCTCGGGGATGGCATGAAAAATCAGCGCGATCGCCGCGAGTGGCAGATAGAGAAGCGCCTGGAGAAACGCGCCCCATGCGACGAACTTCACATAGGAGTTCACGCGATTAAGCACGCGTTGCGCGAAGAGTTGCGTCACGCTGCCGATCAACACGGGTACGGTGATCACCAATCCCGCGGCGACGGGGCCCAAGCCTAACTCCAGCACAAACGCGGGAATGAACGCCTCGCCGATTCCGACCATTACGCAGTACAGCAGTCCGTCGACCGTGCAGTGATAGAGATTGCGGCGCAATACCGAATCTTCGCGCAATCGACCTGCATTGTGAATCTCATTCAATCAGCATCCCATCGCGGCGAGAATGGCCTGCAGATCATCGGCGACCTTGACGGGCGGATTGGAGACGCGGCCCTTGGGCTTCGAGGAACCGAGATCGAACGCAGCGGCTTTCATGTCCATGCCCGTGTGATATCCGACGGTGACATCGGGATCCTTGAGCACATGTCCCGTCAGAATGCATGCGACGGTCTCATGGGGCTTGATGACGCCTTCCTTCAGCAACAACCTCGCGCCCGCGACCGATGCGCCCGATGCCGGCTCGCAACCAAATCCGAAACGACCGACGAGCGCCTTGTGTTCGACGATCTCATCATCGGAGACACTGCGCACGACGCCGTTCATCGCGTGAAGCGCGCGCAGTGCTTTGGAGAGATTCACCGGGCGATTGATTTCGATGGCGGTCGCGACGGTATGCGCGCGTTCGTTCATGTCATCCATGCGCTTGTACTCGGCATTGACCGCGACGGTGTCAAACGTGCCGCGAAGCGAGAGCGGATCGCCGTGTTCGGGATTCCAACGGACGCCGATATTGTTATATATTCTATGAAGCGTGCTCGAACCTTCCGCCTGAATGACGGCGAGTCGCGGGATCCGGTCGATCAAGCCGAGGCGCTTGAGTTCGATGAACGCCTTTCCGAACGCCGAGCAGTTGCCGAGGTTGCCGCCGGGCACGACGATCCAATCCGGCGGACGCCAATCGAGCCCTTCGAGCACGCGGTACATGATGGTCTTTTGTCCTTCCAAGCGGAAGGGGTTGACCGAGTTCATGAGGTACACCCCGGCCTGCGGGATCTTTTCCGCAATGTGTTTCACGCGCGCAAGACATGCATCGAAGTCTCCTGCGACTTGGAGCGTGACTGCGCCGTATTCGAGAGCCTGACTGAGCTTTCCGTAGGCGATCTTGCCGTCTCCGATGAAGACGAAGCACTTCATGCCGGTCAGTGCGCCGTAGACGGCGAGCGCCGCGGAGGTGTTGCCCGTCGACGCGCATGCGACGCGGGTGGCGTTGACCATTCGAGCGTGGGTGAACGCCGCGGCCATGCCGTTGTCTTTGAAACTGCCTGAGGGGTTGAAGCCTTCGTATTGCAGAAACAACGCGCCGCCGGCGACTGGATCGAGACCGATGTTGACGCCGAGCAGGTCGGCGCGTTGCAGGTTGGTACGACCTTCGCCAATGGTGACGATTTGAGATGGATCTTCGAAGAACGGGAGAAGGTCACGGAAGCGCCAGACGCCGGAGAAGTCGAGCGCGGCGTCGGTTGAGGGGCCACTGCCCGCGGAGGAGCGAGGGCCTTTGGTCAAGCCGCGGCGTTCGATGAAACCGAAATCACGATGGTGAAAGTGGCGCCAGTCGTAATCGACATCAAGGAGGCCACCGCAGGAAGGGCAGCCGACGAGAATGCGGCTGACCGGGAAGGACGCGCCACAGGCGGCGTTCATGCAGCGCTGGGTGGCACGAGCGGCGGTGGAATGAGTATATTGGTCACGGGTCAACGGGGCGTTCATGTGACCGATGTTATCGGCAAAATCGGTGCGATTACTTCGCGGAGGAACGGCGTCATGACGAGCAAAAAACAAGCGATCGCGTTGTTCTTTGTGGCTGAACTTGTCGTGGGGCTTGTGTTGTTCCAGGCGGTGCTCGGCGGTTTTGATGAGGTTTGGGAAGCATGGGCTCGACTGATCAAACTGGATTTCTCACTGTTTGCGGATACGACATTCTGGGCGATCGTGATCGTCATCGGGGCGATGTTGGTTTTGCAGGCGGCGTTCCTCACCCCGGTGGCGTTTCCGATCACTCGGCAAGATGAAAAGCCGGGATGGATGCGCATGACCATCAGCGGCCTTGCGACGGCGATCACGATTCTTGTTCCGTTTCTGTATGTCGCGGGAATCTTGTTCGATGCGAATCGAGGCGCCATTGAAGATGGACCGGTTCGATTTCTTTTACGTCGACCTGAACTCGTTCTGCTCGTCGGCACACTCGTACTCGGAGTTCCGATCACGATTTTCATGAAGCGAAGGTGGAAGGACGGCATTCCGATCATGGCGAGTATCCGCATCGCCGGGATGGTGTGCGGACTGCTGATCGCAGGGGCGGTGCTCTACATCTTTACGCTGTTGTATCTCTTCGCGGATCTTGAGTTGACCACGAGTTCCGGTCCCGGCGTGCTCTTGCTGATGTGCGTACCGCTGGTCGGGTGGATCGTGGCAACGCCGATTTTGGTTCGCTACGCGAAGCGATTCCCGGGAGACACCGCGCTGGACAAGATCGCGAGATTCTTGCTCGGCGGGACGATCATCGAACTCGCGGCGATCATTCCATTCGATCAGATGGTTCGAAGAAAGTCAGATTGTTACTGTGCGACGGCGAGTTTTTTCTCGCTGATCGCCGCGGGAAGCGCGGGGTTCATCATCTTCGGTCCGCTTGTGTTGTTGATCATCGGACGGCGAAAGGCACGCTGGATGAAGGGCCGCTGTAAGCAGTGCGAGTACGACTTGGGCGGATTTCCGCTCGCGTGGCGATGTCCGGAGTGCGGAGCGGAGCAAAGCGCGTAGAACGATCGGTCACTTCATGTTGAGAAAGTTGCCGAGCAGTTGAGGGCCGTCGACCGTCAGGAAGCTCTCGGGGTGAAACTGCACGCCTTCGACGGGCTTTTTGCGCGGATCTGCCCAGACGCGACGAAGGCCCATCACGACGCGGCGAACGGCGCCGGTTTTCTCGTCGGTCTCATCGGTCCACGCGGAGATTTCCCAGCCATCTTCACCGGCTCGTCGCTCCGGTACGGTCTCAGGAAGCACCACCAGCGAGTGATATCGCGTGGCGATGAAGGGATCAGGCATGCCGGCGAAAACGCCGCGAGAGTTGTGATGCACGAGACTGGTTTTACCGTGCATGGGGATCACGTGACGCGTCACGGTCATGCCGTGGCAATCGGCCATGGTTTGGTGACCGAGGCAAACGCCGAGTATGGGAATGCGGCCCATGAAGCGGGTGATCACATCGGGGGAGATCCCCGATTCCTTCGGCGTGCAAGGTCCCGGCGAGATGATGATATGTGAAGGGGGGCGACCGTCATCGATCGAATCGATCTCCGCGGCGCGAATCTCATCGTTGCGAACGACACGAAGATCTCGACCGACAACGAGCGAGCGGTCGATCTCGCCAAGTCGCTGAACGAGGTTCCACGTGAACGAGTCGTAGTTGTCGACGAGCAGAATCATCGGCCAATCGTACATCGGGTTCAGGCGGCTTCGCTCTGGCTCTCGGGACGAGTACCACAGACGCCGTCACGCGTGACATAGAAGAAGTCAGGCGTGATCGGGTAGGGCAGGCGGCGGAAGTCGTGCTGGACTCGATCGCGCAGGCGGGCCACGAACGGATCCGGTGAAGCGCTGAAGGCCACGAACATATCGCGGGCGGGGATCGCCACGTAGAAATCGCCGCCGAGTCGGCACGCAAGGCGCTCGAACAGTCCGCCCAACAGCAAACGCGCGGCGTCATAGCCGTCATGCTGCGAGATGATCGCGGCACGACCGCCTTCCTTGCTCTCGACGAGTTGCAGTTCAAGTTCCGGCGCGTATTCATCGAGATTCGCGCGCGCGATCGACTCCATCTCATCGACATCGACCTTCCAGCGGAGCAACTGCTCCGTGGTGATCGACACCGTCATGTGCGGAAGATCGGTCACGAAGACGATGACCGTGTCATTCACATAAGGCACGTGCGCGACTTGCTCGCGCGAAAGGTGCGAGAAGATCGAAAGCGGCTGGATTCGCGGCATGATGCGGGGCTTCACGAAGTCGAAGGACATCGAGGAAAGCTGCATCGCATCGGACGCGAAGAGTTGATCGAGGTAATGCTCAACGATTTCAGAGCCGCGGCCGGGCTCGTGATTGACCATGCGATAGAGGTTTTCGAGGTCAAGACGTCGGCCGTTCACCAGCAGTTCGCGAGGGCCGACGAGATCGACGGCGAACTCGGGATGCACCTTACGGAGCATGGTGGCCACGGTTTCCGCGAAAGCTTCCGGTTCTTGAGGCATCGAAGACATACGCACCACCCATCATGCGACTCTGGAGTTTCCAACCGAACGTTGCATCCGTTACATCGCTCGGCACGGGCGTGCGCCCGTTCATGTTCCTGTTCGCTCTATCGTCCTCATACGAAGAGAGATCGCTTCGGATCTGAGAATCCGTGCGATCTTGTCGACACATCTGTCATAAACGGAACCCGGCGCGCGCGATCACGGCCAGATTTGCGCGATTTGTCGTGCCAAAAGCGAAACAAATGCGCCGAATCGGGGAACCTTGATGCCCTGTTCGGCGGATCAGACGCCCTGAGCTTCACAGAAATTCGCACCCACGCGTCTCGCGGCTGTGATCAAAGGATGATCCGTGTTCACGAGGCGTTGTTTTCCGGCGAGCATTTCGAGCGGCACGCTGGTCAATCGACCGTTCTGCATCGCGACCATGCAACCGGTACGACCTTCGCGCAGCAGCGTCATCGCATGACTGCCGAGAATCGTGCTCAACACACGATCGGAGGAGACGGGCACACCGCCGCGTTGCGTGTGACCGAGCACCACGTAGCGGCTTTCGACGCCGGTGGCTTTTTCAACTTCATCCGCGACGAACTTCGCGATCCCTCCGAGTCGAATCGGATCCGCTGAAGTGAGATCCACCTTCGCGACCATTTGCTTTCCACCCAGCGGACGAGCGCCTTCGGACACCGCGATGAGCGTTGAGTGCTTTCCTTTGCCTGAACGACGTCGGACGACTTCGAAAATCGACTCCATCGAGAAGGGGATTTCAGGGAGAAGGATGACATCCGCCGCGCCGGCGACGCCGGCGTGAAGCGTCAACCAACCCGCATTACGTCCCATGAGTTCGACCACCATGGCGCGATGGTGGCTGTCGGCGGTGGTGCGAACTCGGTCGAGCGCGTCGGTTGCGGTAGCGACGGCCGTCTCGAATCCGAAGGTGATTTCCGTGCCTTCGATGTCGTTGTCGATGGTCTTGGGTACGCCGACAATCGGGATGCCCATCTTGTGGAAGTCGTGAGCGATGGTGAGTGTTCCGTCGCCACCGATCACGATCATGGCACCGATCTCATGGCGCTTGAGTGTTTCGTAACACTGTTGGCGAAGATCCTGAAACACCGGGGTTCCATCAGGATTTTTGCCGACCGCGAATCGCGCGGGATTGGCCTTGTTGTTGGAACCGAGGATCGTGCCGCCTCGATTGATCAGACCGGTGAGATCGTTCTCGCCGAGTTGGCGCAGACGCCCTTCGATAAGTCCGAGGAATCCGTCCTCGACCCCCACCACCTCCATGCCACAAAAGAAGGCGTCCCTGGCTGCGGCACGGATCACGGCATTGAGACCCGGGCAGTCACCGCCACCGGTCAAAATGGCGATCTTTCGGACAAGAGGACAGTCATTCCCTGTGTGCATGGGTGATGTTATCGGCTCACGGACCGATTCGACGCCGAGATTCGATTCCGAAGAGGTGAAAGGGCTCAACGCCGCGCGCGCTGTGCCGATAACATTCAGTAGATGGCTGAATCAGAGCCGAATCGCACGGAAGCGCCAGAGAGACCGCCCGAGGTGGACGCGTCGCTCTATCTGCACCCGCAGACCCTCGCCAAACTGGGCTCTTTCGAACTGCGTGCGAAGATGATCATCGAAGGAGTCTCGGGAGGTGCTCATC
>JBKDPX010000401.1:0-2323 GCA_046342165.1 Phycisphaerales bacterium
GGTGCTTTCGAATCCGACAAGTCAATTCGAATCGCCGCGATCCAAACGAATGTTCCCCAAAGCAACAAACTGGGCTGGAATCTTGATCAACAACTTGATGACTGGCGCGAGATGAGATCACTTGCGTCCGAAGCGATTCAAGAAGCTCCGGAATTGATCATCTGGCCGGAAACGATGATTCCGGGAATCACGCTGAGTTCACAAGCCAATGAAGAGCTTGCACTCAAACAAATCGTCTATCAAACGAAGGACGGACGCGGGATCCCTGCCAACTTCTTCGCGAGCGACCTTCTGCGGCTGCAACGCGAATGCGGGATCCCGATGCTCATCGGAGACGAGGGAGTCGAAGATCTTCGAGTGGTTGAAGACGCCAAGGGAATCACACTCGATTACGGCAAGCGATTCAACAGCGTCTTCCTGGTGGAAGGCGGCGCGACGGTGGATCGATACGACAAGATTCATCTCACGCCGTTCGGCGAAGTGATGCCGTACATTCGCGCGTGGCCATGGCTGCAGCGGCAGTTGCTGTCGATCGGAGCCTCCGGCATGTCGTTCACGCTGACGGCAGGCAGCGACACCGAACCGCTCAAAGTTCAGCGTGCCGATGGATCAACGCTCGTTCGCGCAGTCACCCCGATCTGTTTCGAAAGCACCGACCACTCGTTGATTCGCTCGATGATCTTTGAAAACGGTGCGAGGCGCGCCGATTTGATCGTGTTCATCACCAACGACGGTTGGTTCGGGGACTGGGACATGATCCGAATCCAACATCTCCAGGCCGCTCGTTGGCGTTGTATCGAGAACGCAACGCCCGGGGCGCGCGCGGCAAACACCGGACTCAGCGCGTTCATCGATCACAAGGGACGTGTCACCCAGTGCGGAGTCAACGGCGATCCCGTCGCGCATCGTCGCTCCGGAGTTCTTCTTGGCGAATGTCGGATACCCTCGAATGCAGGCGCTCCGGATTCCGTGCCGGTCATCGCATTCGCCGTATTCCTGCTTTTCTTTCGCCGAGCGAAGGCCGACTGATCGATAATGGTCGAAGTCGGTTCACCGGAGCGAATTCATGACACATTCCAGACTGTCGCATGTCGCAATTCTTCCATTGATGTTCGCCATCGCCTCCTGCGGCACTTCCAAAGTCAGTGAGCAGCCGACGAAGAAACAAGTCGAGCCCTCCACCATCGACTTTTCGCAACCTCACGTCGCCTCGGCGCTGCGTGAACTTGCGATTCGAATCATCGAAGAATCCGCAAGTGCTGAAAACCCATCGATTCGCGCAAACGCCATCGAAGCTGCCGGCAAGTCGGCCCTGCGATTCCGCTCGCTCATTGAACGCGGGCTGACGGATCCGAATCTGGGAGTCCGTGCCGTCGCGGCGATGACCGTCGGCAAGAAAAGGCTCACGGAATCCGCGCCGCGGTGTCGCGCCATGTTGGATGATGGTGCGATTCAATGCCGTATCGCCGCGATCTTCGCCCTTTCGGCGAACGGCATCGAGGTTGACCCGACACCGTTAGCCGATGCGCTGCTGACGGATCCATCACTGCGAGTCCGAGCGCAATCGGCCTTTATCCTCGGTGAATTAGGCAATGCATCGAGCGTGCCACTCCTTCGTCAATCACTTGCCGCCACGCCCGCCAGCGCCGACCCGGCTCAAGTCAAGATTCTTCATCTTCAGATCGCTGAAGCGATGATCAAGCTCGGTGACGACGAACAACGAACAGGCGTTCGCGCCGCGTTGTATCCGAGCCGCGCGGAGGAACTGGAAGCAGCGGCCCTCGCAGCGCAGATCCTCGGCCAGGTAAGGGACCGGAAGTCCATCTCGCAAATGGTGTATCTCTCCGAATTCAAAGATGACACGGGAAGACAACATCCTGCGGAAGTACGGCTCGCGGTCGCGGACTCGCTCGCACTGATGGACGTCAGGGGCGGAGCGTTCATCGTGGACACCTACGTCAATTCATCCGAACCCGCGATCCGGGCTCAATCCGCCCATGCCTACGGCACCATCGGAGATAACGCGTCCCTGAATCGCCTGGCGGCATTACTCGGCGATTCGGATCCAATGGTGCGAATCGCCGCCGCAGATGCCGTCATGCGGGCGTCCGCTCGCTAGTATTTTGTTCGGTTCTTCCTGCACGGCCCCGTGCAAACCGCAGCCGAACCCGCTATGCTCTTGCGCATCGGTTCGCGGCATGAAGGTGTCGCGAGAACCGATCGGGGCCGACCCGTTCGGTTCGAATGTAAGATTGTTTGAGTTCCGCGTTCCTCGAAGGTTGACGGGCGCGGCGCAGCATTCAGGGCATGAGGCCCGAAGAGG
>JBKDPX010000402.1:0-1616 GCA_046342165.1 Phycisphaerales bacterium
TGGTCAACAGGTATTCGCGACGAATCTTCGGTCTCGTGTTCGCGCGTTGTCATAGCGTCGAAGTTGCGGAAGAGATCACGCAGTCCGTGTTTGCGACAATCACCGCGAAGTTGTTGGAGGGCGAGTACACCGAAGATGGTCGATTCGAAGCTTGGATCTTTCGCATCGCGATCAATCGTCTCCGGGACCACCTTCGTCGAGACCGCATCCGTCCAGATGCGCCTGCGGGGGATTCGCTCGAAGAGATAGCCAGGGCGGGGGTTCACAAGCATCAGGACAGCGAAACGCATGCAAGGTTGAGGTTGGCGCTGGAAGAACTTTCGGAATCGGATCGTGATGTCGTCATGCTGCGGCATCATTGAGGATTGAGTTTCAAGCAGATCGCGGATTTACTGGATGAACCGATGGGCACATTACTCGCGCGACATCATCGCGCCTTGAAGAAGTTAAAAGAGTTGATGGAGACGGAAGGCAATTCGAGAACATCGATTCGATCGGGATCTCCCGTTCGCGGCATATGAAGCATGGAGGTGTGATATGAATCAGGATCAATTCCAAGACATCGAATCCGAACTGAATCAAATCGCGATGAACGATCGAGGTGCGACTTCTTCTGATTTCGAATCGCGCCTGTTGCAACGTGTCATGCACGACGTGCATCGTGCAACCGCGCAATCGGTGATCGTTCGAGTCAAGCCATCCATCATGCGTCAAGCACCGGTGCGATTGGCGGCGGCGATCGCGATTCTCGGCGCAATCGGCGCGGCGTTCCTCGCGAATGAGGCTCGCAACGCCAACAAGAATGCGGAATCCGTCGCGACGATGATGTCCGACATGGAGATGATGCTCGCCATCGCCGCGGAACTTGATGACGGGAGTTCCGATGAACTCGCGATGTTGCACTCGGAAACGAAGATGCTGGGCGAAAAAGTGCGCGGCGGCATCGCTGACCTGATCGATGAAGGAGCCATGTGATGAGAACTTCGGTTTTCGTTGCGGTCATGACGATTGCTCTGTGCGGAATGAATTCGGTTCGCGCACAGGAGCAGCAGAATGCCACGGATGTCGCGACGGAGCGTGAAACCCTGCGGCTGAGAATCGAAAAGCGACTCGAGGACATTCGCAAGCAATTGCAGTCACTCGAGGAGGGTTTGAAGTCTCTTGATTCAGGCGGCGATATCGCCCCGCTCAAAGCTCTGGTTGACAGACGCGGCGGAGGATGGCGCGGCGGACCCCCTCGAAGTGAGGAAACCTCTTCGCGCGAGACCGGACCGATCAGTCCGCAGGAGCGGGAGACACTGCTCGCACTTCTCAAGGAAACCATGCCGACACTGTGGTCGCGCCTTGAAGCATTGCAGGAGAAAGACCCCCAAGCGGCGGAACGGATGTCGGGACGACTGTTGTCTCGCCTGCGCGAGGCCGCGGAACTCAAGGATCGCGAGCCGAAGCTGTATGCGCTGAAGATCGACGAGTTAAAGGCGTGGGCTGACGTCATGGCGGCAGCTCAAGCGCTCCGCGAACGCAGCGGCGAAGCCGATGTCAACGCGTTGAGAACGAAACTTCGCGAAGCGGTGTCACTGCAATTCGATGCGCGCGAGGCGACTCAGAATCAAGAG
>JBKDPX010000403.1:0-2312 GCA_046342165.1 Phycisphaerales bacterium
TTCGACCGTCGCACCGAAGAGGCGCGGAGCAACTCGCGGCAGGTTCGCCGCGCCGAATGGCGTCAGTTCCGCATTGTCGAATGTGAATCCGACCGGATTGCTGTTGGTGTCGCCCTTGCAGATGAACTTGACGGAGTAAATGCCGGAGAGATGCAATCCGTCGTTGATGTCGGCCACCGCCATGACATTGTTGAGCAGGTTGCCCGTGCTGAATCTGCTCGTGGGATCAACATTGTTGTTGTCAAAGAGCCGATCGAACTGTCCCCCGCTGTATCGACGCACGACACGATTCGATGTACCCGGCACCAAGGCGCCGAATTCGATTTCAACTTCCCAGTCCGCGTTCACCATGCCGCGGATGTCCGTGGGATCGATCGATCCCGGGGTGGCGGGAGGATTGCCGAAACGGGGATTCGGCTCGCGCCAACCCTGTCCGACTTGAATCGCGAACTGCTGGACCTTCACCGCCGGAGCCGCGGCGTTTCCCGCCAACGACGTGAACGAATACGTGATTGATCTGCCGACACCCGAGCTGGGACGGGTCACAGCCAACACGCGCTGATCGTCATCCGTTGCGGCCCAGTAGAAATTGTCCGTGAACCACGTGCTTTCAACACACAGCGCCGAATCCGCCAACGCGACACGACCGTTCTGGATGCCCGCAATGCGGCGCGCCCAGCCGTTTTGCATGTCCTGCTCGACATCGTTGAAGTCAATCAGTTCAGTCTGCCCCGTCCCCGCCTGCGGATCCGCCACCGGTCCGAAGTATGGAATCGCGTACGCAAACGATGCAGTGACCGTTCCCAAGCCCGTCAACGGATTGATGTCGCTCTGACCGACTGTGAGCGTGAACATCAACCTTCGATCTTCAAGAGCTTCAAATGATCCCGAGGAAGAGGTCAGCGCACGACCGGCCTTGCGAACCAGACTGGCCGCCAACGAACGCGCAGCTTCCGAGATTCGCGCACGCGTTGACTTGCTTCCACGCTCGATTTCACGCACCATTCGAAACTCCTCAACAATCCGTCAAGCGGTCGCCTTGCGGCTCGCGCATCCACCGCGGCGAGGGCTGTGTACGAGCTCACTTGGCTCGTCCATTACCCGCACGCCGCGGACCATCAACCAAAAACACCACGCCAAGGCCAACCCGAAGGCCTGCCTTGAACGCTTCAATCCGACTTCAGACCCAAAGCCTACCGACCTTGAGCCTGATCCTCAACTCACCCCGGACCCAATTGGCCAAGGCTTACCACGGTTCGTTATTTGTACGGAGTTGCATCCGAAACACCGCCGGTTCCACTGCTTTATCGAGCTTTCGTCGGTCGCAGGTTGCGACCGATGGACGCGACCGGGCGCACACTCATGTCACAAAATTCGTTTCGCGCGGGGATAACTCCCAAGTACGGCGAGTTCGCGACAATGGAATTTCGCTTCCGCCAACGCCTTGGACATCCCCTCGTCATCCCGATGCCCCTGCGCATCAATGAAGAACGTGTAGGTCCAGTTGCGCTTTCCGCTGGGACGCTTTTCGATGTGCGTGAGGTTGATCGAATGGCGCTCAAAGGCTTGCAGGACATGGACAAGCGCACCGGGTTTATCGGCAGTGGTGAACATCACCGTCGTCTTGTCGTCGCCGGTTCGAACGGCCAACTGTCGGCCGATCACAAAAAACCGCGTGATGTTGTCCGGGTTGTCTTCGATGTTCGCGAAGAGCAAATTCAAGCCGTAAATCTGGCCGGCCAGTTCCGAACCGATCGCCGCGACGTCGGGTGCGCGGCCTGTACGGCTCGATTTTCGAGACTCCTCCGCAACGGCTTCAGCGGCGCGACTGCTGCTGGGCATCGCGACCAATTCCGCATTCGGATACTGACGAGCGAGCCAAACGCGACACTGCGCGAAGACTTCGGGCTTGGAGAAGATCCTTCGAACCAGTCCGGGTTCGGTGTTGGCGAGCAAGGCGTGATGCACCGCGAGTTGGACTTCCGCGCAGACGCTGACTTCGCCGCGACCTTTGTGTGCATGCCCGTCCCGGAAGGCGTCAAGCGTTTCGGCGATACCGCCGCCCGTTGAGTTCTCAATCGGCACAAGACCGTAGTTCACATGGCCGCGCTGAACTTCGGTGAAGACGCCGGAGATGTCATGCAAATTTTCGAACGCGACGGAGGAACCGAACTGGCGCACCGCGGCGACATGCGAATGTGAGCCGGCGGGTCCGAGGAAGCCGATGCGCATCGGTTGTTGAAGCGTGAAACTGCCCGACATCAGTTCTCGATAGATCGCTTCGAGCGTTCGCTCCGGGAGCGGGCCGACGG
>JBKDPX010000404.1:0-4409 GCA_046342165.1 Phycisphaerales bacterium
GGAGCCGCGAGATGATGCGGCGAAAGAGACCATGAGCAAGTTCAGCAAGTTCGGCACGGTTCAGAAGCAGCGTTACGCGAACGTCAGCGGCAACGGCACGACGTTCATCGATTGGAAGGACATCGAGATGCTTCGTCGCTCGATGAGCCCGAACGGCAAGATCCTGGGCCGCAAGCGTCTGGGCACGAGCGCGCTCGAGCAGCGTCGCCTTGCGCAGGCCATCAAGCGCGCCCGCTTCATGGCGCTGTTGCCGTACACCTCGGCCACGCTGTAAAGAAGGTTGAACAAACCACCTGCGGCCCCGGCGATCGTCGGGGCCGTTTTCGTTTGAGGAGTGCAACATGCGCCAAGCGATCGTGCGAAGAGACTACGAAGCGGTGTTGGCGACGGCCAAGCGCGAGTTCAGCGGCGAGTTCATCCGCGATGAATCCGATCGCGTCCGCGCATTCGAGCGTTGCATCGCGTTGCTGTGGGATGCGTTCAAGAATCAGCATCTGTCGTGGATCGGCTTTTACGACAAGGTCGTCGGTACGGATGAAATGGTGCTCGTCTGCCGCGAACCCAAGCCTGCATGCAGTCCGATCGGCTTGCACGGCATGTGCGGTCGAGGGTGGATGGAAAAGCGAGCGATCGTGATTCAAGACATCCGCACGCTCGGCGAAAACTACATCGCGTGTGATCCGAAGGATAAGAGCGAGTTGGTTGTGCCCGTGATGAACGCCGACGGCACATGCCGCGGCGTGTTGGACGCGGACAGTTTCGAAATCGCGGGCTTCGACGAACATGACGCGGAAGAAATGAGTCGACTGCTGGAGTTGACGGGCGTGAGCGCACCGATCCCTCGGCCGAGCATGCGGCTGTAAGAAATCGTGCCGAGCCGCCGAGTTTTGATACCATATCAGCATGGAACCGCGTCAACCGCAGGACGAACTCACAACGATCTCGTCCCCTCCATCTCCTTTAGCGGAACTTTCTCCTCCGGGTGAGACCGCCGGCGACATGGTCGGACCATATCGACTGCAAGAGCCGATCGGCAGCGGCACGTACGGAGTCGTGTGGTTGGCCGAGCGGTCGGACCCGATGGTTCAGAAGGTCGCGGTGAAGATCCTGAAACCGGAGAGATCAACCGAAGACATCATCGCGCGCTTTGATCGGGAGCGACAGGCGCTTGCGTTGCTCGAGCATCCGAACATCGCGCGCATCTTTGATGGCGGACTGACGAAATCAGGGCGCCCGTTTTTTGCGATGGAGTATGTTCGGGGCGACCCGATCACTAGATTTTGTGATAAGAACATGTTGTCGGTTACTCAGAGACTGAGTCTGTTCATCGAAGCTTGTGACGGCGTTCAGCACGCACACGACCTCGGGATCCTCAATCGTGACATCAAGCCCGAGCACATTCTCGTCGTTCCCACAAGCGATCCCCAACTCGGCCATGTCAAAATCATCGATTTCGGATTGGCAAAGTCACTCGGCGGCAAGTTGACTGACATGCGAATCCGCACGCTTCGACATCACGAGATGGGTACTCCGGCTTACATGAGTCCGGAACAAGCCGAAATGGGGGCAACGGAGGTTGACAGGACAACGGATGTGTATTCTCTCGGCGTTGTACTCTTTGAATTGATCGTCGGCGATCTCCCGATGGATCTTGATCAGTTGCGTTCCCGCGCGGCAATATCTTCACTCGCAGAGGCAATTCGCGACACCGAGACAAGGACTCTTTACGAGCGCCTGGCGGACAGTAAAGAAGAGACTGTGAGTAGTATCGCTACTCGGCGCAACACACATCCACACAACTTGTTATCCGTGGCCAAGGGCGAGTTGAGTTGGATCGTTGCCAAAGCGGTGCGCAAGGAACCTCTGCATCGCTACGCATCGGCAAGGCTTCTTGCGCAAGACATCAGGGATCATCTGAAGGGTCGCCCGATTCAAGCTGCCAAAGGAAGGCGCTGGTACACCATACAGCGGTCTATTCGTCGCAATAGACCATGGCTGATTCTGTCGGCGGTCATCGTGGTCACGGCAGGGCTCATCGCCTACATGAATTCACCTTGGGTTGGCTTGATGGCGATTCCGGTCGAACGCGTTGTTTCCACGGTTTCCGATTCGAAGTTTGCCACGTGGTTGATTGACATGGATCTGCGACCGAGGAGGGTCATCAAGTTGGGATCGTTGGGTATCGGCGTCCTCTTCGGAGCCTACAAAATTGTGGAGTTCGTTCGCAGAAAAAGTTGAGATTCAAAGGATCGCTACCCAGTCAAAGTCAGGCGGCATCGCATGTCTTCAACTCCTCATCAAGATGATGTCAGCACCGTGCAAGGCCCGCCGGGGGGCGGAGGTCGAGGCGTGGTCGGCGAGGGATCCGGGGATTGGATCGGGCCGTACAAGTTGCTCGAGGTGATCGGCGAGGGCGGGTTCGGCGTGGTGTGGCTGGCGGAACGGCGCGAGCCCATGGTTCAGCGCGTCGCGCTCAAGATCATCAAGCCGGGCATGGACTCCAAGGCCGTCATCGCTCGCTTTGAGCAAGAGCGCCAAGCCCTCGCGGTGATGGATCATCCCAATGTCGCCAAAGTGCTCGACGGCGGCGTCACGCCGACCGGAAGACCGTACTTCGTGATGGAACTCGTGAAGGGCGAACCCATCACGCAGTTCGCCGACAGGCAGAGACTCACCATCAAGCAAAGACTGGAACTGTTCATCGCCGTGTGCGAAGCCGTGCAACACGCGCACATGAAGGGACTCATTCATCGAGACATCAAGCCGTCGAATGTGTTGGTGACAACGGTCGGGGACGCGCAGGACGATGAATCCGCATCCGTGCACGGCATGCTGGTGAAAGTGATCGACTTCGGCGTCGCCAAGGCGATCAGTCACACGCTGACGGACAAGACGATCTTCACCGAACGCGGACAGATCATCGGAACGCCGGAGTACATGAGTACGGAGCAGGCGGAGATGGGCGCCGCGGACATTGATACTCGAACGGATGTGTATTCCCTCGGCGTGGTGTTGTATGAGTTGCTCAGCGGGACGCTGCCGTTTGACCCCACGACGCTGCGCAGCGGCGGGTATGCGGAGATTCAGCGGATCATTCGGGAAGTGGATCCGCCGCGGCCGAGCACGAAGTTGAGCACGGCCGATGTCAAGACGGGCGCGGAGATCGCCAAGGCGAGGCAGGCGGAGCGGGAGAAGATCGCGAGCGAGTTGAGGCGCGAACTGGAGTGGATTCCGCTTAAGGCGCTGCGGAAGGATCGACGGGAGCGGTACAAGAGTGCGGAATCGCTCGGTGCGGATGTGCGTCGCTACTTGCAGGGCGAGGCGCTTGAAGCCGGCCCGGAAAGCACGGCGTATCGCTTACGCAAGATCGTGCGACGGCATCGAGGGCCGGTGTTGGCGGGTTTGGCGATCATGATTTCCCTCGCCGCCGGATTCGGCACGGCCATCAAGAAAGCGAGCGATGAAAGAAGGGCGCGTATTCAGTTTGAGTTGGAACGCGATCGAGCGCGGACTTCTGCTCAGTCTGCTCTTGCGGCTCAACAACTCGCGGAACGGCGTGCGAATGAGATTGATCGCAATGCGTATGTGGCGAATGTGCAGATTGCGGGAGAGTATTTGCAACAGGGCGATATCAAGCGTTTGCGGGAACGCGTTGAGGAGTCGAAAGACTCGGTGCATAAGAACTGGGAATGGGCGTGGCTTGATGCCGGTTCCGATGAAAGTCTCGTAGCCATGAGCGGGCATGAGAGTTGGGTGTACTCCGCCAAATTCAGCGCCGATGGCAATCGGGTGGTGACGGCGTCAGACGACAAGACCGCGCGGTTGTGGGATGCCCAGAGCGGCAAGGAACTCGCGATCCTCCGCGGGCATGAGGGTGAAGTGATCACCGCCACATTCAGCCCCGACGGCACGCGGGTGGTGACGGCTTTGTTGGACAAGACCGCGCGGGTGTGGGATCCGCAGAGCGGCAAGGAACTCGCGATCCTCCGCGGGCATGAAAATTATTTGACCTCCGCCACATTCAGCCCCGACGGCACGCGGGTGCTGACGGCGTCGTGGGACAAGACCGCGCGGGTGTGGGATCCGCAGAGCGGCAAGGAACTCGCGATCCTCCGCGGGCATGAAGGTTCTGTGACCTTCGCCACATTCAGCCCCGACGGCACGCGGGTGCTGACGGCGTCAAATGAAACGTCCGCGCGGGTGTGGGATGCGCAGAGCGTCAATGATCTCGATATCCTCCGCGGGCATGAAAGTTGGGTGACCTCCGCCACATTCAGCCCCGACGGCGCGCGGGTGGTGACGGCGTCAAATGACAAGACCGCGCGGGTGTGGGATGCGCAGAGCGGCAAGGAACTCGCGATCCTCCGCGGGCATAAAGATGATGTGAGCTCCGCCACATTCAGCCCCGA
>JBKDPX010000405.1:0-2583 GCA_046342165.1 Phycisphaerales bacterium
ATCCGTATCGGCTGAGGCGTCACCCGCATCCCAACGTTCGAAAAACACGATCACATCATCGCCGTCAACCGCTCCATCTTGATTGAAGTCGGCGAAGAACGACTCGCTGCGAGGCTCGCCGAAAAGTGAGTACCGAACATCGATTGATGTGCCGTCATCATGATGGAGACGAATCACATCGCCCAGATGATTCGCGATGATCAACGATGTCCGCTCGGCGTCATCATCTTCATCATCGTTGTATTGAACAGCCACCGGGGAATCGAGACGGGCGCTTGTGGGTCGCCCGTTGATTCCGGCAGCGTCATAGACGTATCGCTCGCGCCATATCGCCGTCTCGGATTCAGGATCTCTGACGAACACAGCGCGCAATCTCCAGAGATCGTCGTATGCGTAGTGTTCGATCCGCTCGTTGTCGAACGCGGCATCCGTATGTGCATCCCCATCGGATTTGTCGTTGTATGCCGCGGCGATTCTTCGCCGCTCGCCGTCGTACCAGAATCGCGCGGCGATTCGTTCATCTTGCCCCGCGGATTCAAACACACGAATCAGATTGTTTTCAACGTCATACTCGTATCTGCGCCCGCAACCGTCACGGATGAGATTGCCGTTGGCGTCATACTCGATCTCCGCAGGTACGGCGGGTTCACTCGCGACGATCTGGTTGTGACCGTTCGCAACATTCACAAGTTCACGCGATGCGCCGGCTGATTCGGCCTGATAGGACGCAACATTGCCGTATCGATCAAATGAGACACGCTCACGCGAGATGGCGCCGTCTGGTTCTTCGAAGTTCCCGCCGCTCTCGCCGTAGCCGCGCGTGAACAGACCTTCAAACTGCTCAATCGCCCGCGTGCAGTCCATGTAAAACACACGTCTTCCGGAATCCTCGATCACATGATCCTTCACGTCAAGGATCTTCCCGTCGGGATCGCGCAAGATTTCCTGATCCACGAGCGGTGTTGAGCACACACCGGCGATTCCCGCGCAGATGAAGTCCCGCCGCGGCTCGTTGTACTCGTTGGTCGGATTCGCTCCCACATCCTCCGGAGTCGCAACCATCGCCACACGCAGCAACTTGGATGTTCCTGACAATCCAGTAGACGACTCCGGCTGAACATCAAACCATGCAGGATTTGCGATTCCGTGATAAGGAACATTCATTCGCAACCACGCCGGTGCACTTCCGGGCGCACAACTTGCGTCGGATTCGAACACTTCGATCACGCCGTTTCGCCCGATCGCGCCGTCGAGACTCGCGTGACATTCGGACGGTCCATATCGCTCGGACAAGCCGCCCGGGAAACTCGCCAGATGCGTCTCAACCCCGTTCCATCCCTGACTTCGAATCCGAGTCGAATAGCAAGTCATCGCATCGGGCATTCCACGAAGCACATCGTCCGGACCGCGAGACTCGATGTACTGTGTGCCGTTGATCAGCGCGCCTCGGAGTCCGAACACGCGAATCGATCCGGTTTTCCCATTCGTTTCGTCCTGCTGAACGACACCGATTCCCCGTCCGAGATCGTCATAAACGAAATCACGGACGGTCGGAGCACCTCCGTGCCCCGGCGTGATCGTGAGACGCACCGGCCTGCCCGCACCGTCTCTGATGATGTCCGAGATATTCCCCGCCGGATCCCGCGATCGAACAACCTCTCCGAATCCATCACGTTTCACGACCCAGTCATCAGTGCTCAATGAAATGCAGTCCGCATTGTCATCCGGCTTGGCGCTCAGCAAGGACGGTGCGGATGCATCCGGCACATCCGACATGAATTCCGCCCAGATCAAAGGATCAAGCTCATATTTCCTTTCATACTTCGCCTGCTCGCACGCCATTTGTTCGCGACTCGGCAGCAATGCCTTAAGCAAGAGTCCGTCATACTCCCTTCTCACCGGAGGTTCTTGCTCGCATGCACTGAACGCGATATCTCCGACCCCGCCGAACATCGGTCCGCCGCGAATCAGCCGCTTGGCTTCGGAAACAGGCCTGAGAGCGTCGTCGTACTCGATCACTGTCGCGCGACCGGACGCTCCGGCAACAACGCTCGGCAGTCCGAAACGATTCCGCGCGAGCGATTCCGTCCGGGGATATACATCATCCCAACGCGACAACTCATCGGTGTTTTCAAGATCGGGAAATGATCCGATCGCCTGAATACTCGTTCCATCAATCGGAGCACTCGTCCCGCCGAACGGAATACACCCGTCACCACCTCGCGCTCGCGAAAACGCGGGATCGCCCCACTTGGTTTTCTGAATCACTCGTCCGAGCGGGTCGTACACAAATGAGTTGACCTGCATCGGATGGGAGTATCCACCCGCGTTGGCATCATTGCAAATGTTTATATTTGAACCGAACTGGCCGCTCATAAACGAAGGAGGAATGAGTGGCCACGCATTTGGAGCGCAGGGATTCCAGACCATTCCCACCGGGGTCGCCGCGCTCTTTTCCGCGAGAATCTCCGCCAGGATGTCACCGGTCATCGGATCCCGAATCAGTCGGCGATGAGTGATCACACCCGCAGGCATCGGTTCCGCATTCGCGACTTCATAACTCATCGATTCCGCTTCAACGGT
>JBKDPX010000406.1:0-4008 GCA_046342165.1 Phycisphaerales bacterium
CTTGAATTGACTTCAAGTCGGCGCCGGCGACAAATGCGCGTTCGCTCGATGATGCCAACACCAAGCCCCGCAGGCCGGTCGGCAAGGATTTCAGCGTGTATTCCAATCGCGAGATCAGCGCATGATCAAGGACGACCACCGGTTTGCCCGGTGCGTCGAGAATGAGCGTCGCGATTCCGGCATGAGCGCCTTGTGGTTCGACCTCGACTGAGAAGGGTTCCATCGACATGGTGAGATCCGATCCTGCGGCGTGAAACCGACGATCAGCCCATGTTGGACAACAACCGCCGTCTCCGAGTTTAGGCGGTTGATCGGTCGCGTAGTCGAGTCCGAACAGCGGGTGTCCGGGACTACTTCTCGTGAACCTTGTGCGGGCCGTATTGACAGCCGCCGACGGCCGTGGATCCGCACCAGACGCATTTGTTCCCGCCGTGGCCGTGACGGTGTTTCTTTGTCGGGCTGTATTGGCAGCCTCCATAAGCCGAAGAGCCGCAAAATTCGCACGTCCGATCATCCGCGACATGCTCATGTTTCTTGTGCGGACTGTTCGCACAGCCGCCGAACGCCGTCGAATTGCAATATCGACACTTGCTCATACAACGCCTCCGATCGATACGAGCAACATATCCAATATCACGGATCATTACAAGTTGTTGGTCGGCCTGTGCGCGAACGCCCGGATGCCTCGGATCAATCCGGGCGCCTTGTCATACCCGACATCTCCCGGCTTCAGTCCGTCGACTTCCGGAGTTCGCCAGGTGATCATCACCAAACCGGCCCCGATGGTGACCACCGCCGCGCAGGCTACGCCTGACTGCGTTTCCAGTCCCGGGGTCCACCATTCCGCGTGCCATGATTTCACGCTGCCGGCGACGATCTTTCCCATGCCGGTGGAGAAATACGCGCCAAGCGGCATCAAGCCCAATCCCAGAGTATTGACAACACTCATCACTCGCCCACGCATGTGGTCAGGTACGAGCAGTTGCAGCGCGCCCATCGATGTGTTGAAGGCCCACATCCAGAAGAAACCGACGAAGAACATGAAGCACGCGGCGAGCAGAATATCTTCGGTTAGGCTGAACGCCAGAATCCAAATCCCGCCGAGCAGGACGCTCAACGGAATCAAGTGGTGTTTGGGATACCAACTCGGCACATGTTTGATCGCGAGCCCGCCGACTACGGCACCTGCTCCCATGATGCCGGTCATGATTCCAAATGCGCGCTCGCTCTCGCCGTACACGAGTTTCACCGTGAGTGGAAGAAAGCGCAAGACCGGCGTCGCGAAGAAACCGAAGATCAAGGTCGCGAAAAATGCGGCGCGCGGTCCGGAGTTGCTGAACAAAAACACCATCGCCGCTTTCGTGTCATTCCAAATCGTGCGGATCCAATGTGCGTCACTCTCCTCACGAACGGGTGCGGGTGCATCGGGTGTCTTCATCACCGCCAACATCACGCAGATGAAGCCCAGCGCATTGGCCGCAAAGAGTGTTCCCGCTCCGGCCCAACCCATGATCAGCCCCGCGAGCGCAGGCCCGATCGCTCGAGCGGAATTGAACGAAATGCCCTGCAGTGTGATCGCCTTGTACAACTCTTCGCGCGGCACCAACCGTGGAACCAGCACTTGCCACGCCGGGGAGTTGAACGCGGTCACGATGCCTTGCGCAAGTGCGAGTTGAAAGAGGATGATCGGTGTCGCGCGGTTGGTCCACACGGCAACCGCGAATCCCAAGGCAATCACCATCATCAACGCCTGTGTGATGACAAGGAGTTTGCGCCGGTTCATTCGATCGGCGACGACACCTCCGATAAGCCCGAGGAACAGACAAGGCAGTAACTGTGCGGTTCCGAGATGACTCATCCATGCGGTCGATTCGGTCTCATCGCCGACGATCCACTGCGCGCCGACGAATTCGAACCACGAACCCATGAAGCTGAAAAACGCCGCGATCCACACGATCCGGAAGTGCTCGTACGCAAGAGGGGTGAACAAAGACCCTTCGCGAGAACACAATGGCGAAACAGGGGCGACCGGGGTCTGATCCGGCGGGGATGGTTTTTGTTCGATGTCCATGGGAGCCGCGAATTGAAATCCGCAGCCGTCATTGATGCGGATTCGATGATAGCGGTCGACTTCCGGTTTTCCGACCTATGCTTCACCCGTCGGGGCGATAGCTCAATTGGTAGAGCACTAGCTTTGCAAGCTAGGGGTTGAGAGTTCGAGTCTCTTTCGCTCCACTTCGATTTGCCGCGTTCCAGCGTGCGACTTCATGGGGTTATGGCCTCGCCAATCCCTGTCGCACGCGGCGCAACCCCTCCGCCAAGATTCCCTTTGAGGTCGCGAAGCAGATTCGCAGGTGGCCCTTCGCACCCTCACCGAACCAGCGCGGGCTCCCCGGCACAACAGCGACTCGCTCGAAGTCTCGGAGTCGCGCGACCGCGTCCTCCACGGACTCACCTGCCTTCAACGCAGGATGCGAAACCTTGGGAAACACGACATACGTCGCATCGGGCGGATCGACTTCAATCCCATCAATTGTGCGTAACGCTTCAACGGTCTGATCGCGTCGCGCCTTGAGATGCTCCAAAAACGCATCGAGCCAATCGAGCGCATGGTCATACGCAGCCGCCGCCGCGATCTGACTGAGCGTCACCGCGCCATCTACGGTGGAAGGATGTTCGCTTCGCTCGAGCATCAACTTCGCTTCGTTAACGCTTGCACACGTGACATAGCCGATTCGAAGTCCCGCAAGTCCGAATGACTTTGAAAATCCGTGCACCATCGTCGTGCGTGCGCGAATCTCAGCGTCAAGGCTCAGTGCGCTCGTGAACGTTGTCGGGGAGTACACCACTTCGCTCCAAATCTCATCGCTGAGCACATGCAAATCATGCTCGACGGCGATTCGCCCGATCGCTGTCAGTTCCTCACGCGTGAAGCATCTTCCAAGCGGATTGTGCGGATTGCAGATCGAGATCAGCTTGGTTCGCGGCGTAATCAGCGCGCGTAGTCGATCCAGATCCAGTTCGCCCCGGCGTGTCACCGACCAACGAACCGGAACGCCGCCGGCGCTCTTCACGGTGTGCGCGAACAAAAAATCAACCGGATCCATCACGATCGCCTCGTCGCCGGGTTGCAAACGCTGTCGGGCGACCATGGCGAGTCCTGCCGCGGCGCTGTTGACGGCGATCACTTGTCCCGCTTCGACAGAGGCTGACTTTCGCGAGTTGAGATATCGCGCCACACTTGATCGAAAGCGCGGGAGTCCGCCGGCCGGTCCGTATGACAACACGCCGGTGGAAACTTCCGCGATCAAGGCATCTCGGATCGCCGGTGCGATGGTGAAATCCGGATCCGCGGCGGTGAGCGGGATGACATCAGGCGCTTGCTCGGCCCAGCGCATGTTAAACGCGCGCGTGCGCAGTGCATCGATGGGAACGCGTGAATCATCAAATGCGTGCTCAGTCATACGCGCTCACCAGAGGAAGCATGACGCCTTGAGACACGGGGCGCACGAAGCTCTCCGCGATTTTTCGACCTTCCGCGACATACGAGCAAACCGCCGGACGACGCATGCGGGTATATGCGGCGAGTGCCGCGGGGATCTCGTCTGCATGGCCGCAGGTTGACAACAAATCACCGAGAATCACAGCGTCTTCGATCGCGGAGTTCGCGCCTTGACTTGTGAACGGAAGCATCGGATGGGCGGCATCTCCGAGCAACGCGATGTTCCCCGAGTGAAATCGCGCCGGCGGATCCATATCAACCGTCCGCCACACGTGGGAGGTGTTGGTGTCGGTGAGTTCCAACAACTCGCGTACCTGGTCAGGGAATTCGGCAAGCCGATCGCGGAGGAACGATGCTGTTTCCCCCGCCTGCGGTGGTGCTTGCCGTCGAGTGTCAAACTGCATGATCCACAGAAGCAGGCCGTGAGACGGAACAATGCCGTCGGCGTGAAAGGCGTCGCGCGACATGTACTTGGACAAGACTGCGCGATGGAGGGGTGCGAGGTC
>JBKDPX010000407.1:0-3394 GCA_046342165.1 Phycisphaerales bacterium
CTCTCGACCAGCGAGCCCGTCAACGACAATTTGATGGAACTGCTGATCTTCCTCGATTGCTTGCGTCGCGCGAGTGCGATGAGAATCACGGTCGTGACGCCGTACTTCGGATACGGCCGCCAGGATCGCAAGGATGAAGGACGCGTTCCCATCACGGCGAAGCTCGTGGCGAATCTGATCACGGCGGCGGGCGCGGATCGCGTGCTTGCGATTGATCTTCACGCCGCGCAGATTCAGGGATTCTTCGATCTTCCGGTGGACCACCTTTCGGCGACGCCGGTCTTCGTCGATTACTTCGCGGGCATGCGCGATTCACTCGGCCAGCTGTGCCTTGTGAGCCCCGACGTCGGCAATGTGAAGGTCGCGGAGTCGATGGCGAACCTGCTCGGCGGCGAGTTGGCGATTATTAATAAGCGGCGCATCTCAGGATCGAAAGTCGCGACGGGCAATCTGATCGGCTCCGTCGAAGGCAAGACGGTTCTTATGTTTGATGACATGATCTCGACGGCGGGAACCGTCTGCGAAGCGGCGAAGCTCTTGAAAGAGCGGGGCGCGACTGACGTGATCGCGGCGGCGACGCACCCGGTGCTCGTCGGTCCGGCGATCGAGCGTCTCGCGGCCAGTCCGATCAGCAAGATCATCGTGACCGACACCATTCCGCTCCATGCGGGGTGTGAAGGCCTCAAGGACAAACTGGTGCAGTTGAGCGTGGGGCAGCTGCTCGGCGAAGCGATTCGTCGAATTCACAACAACCAGTCCATCAGCGCGCTCTTCCAGAAGACGGCGGGCGCGAAACGTTAATGTTCGTTTTGTTCATTCAGTGAGATTGGAGTACGTATGCACGAGAAAGCACCGATTTTGAAAGCCGAACCCCGTGAGCGGTTGGGCTCCCGTTACAGCCAGCGCATCCGCGCGACAGGCGGCTTGCCCGCCGTCGTGTACGGACACGGCGAGGCTCCGCAGTCCATCACGATTGACGCGCACACCGCGATCGCGTTGATGGAGAAGGGCGAGAAGGTTTTCCGTCTCGATCTTCCCGGCACGAAGAACAAGGATGAGGGCCAGATGGTCCTCCTCAAGGATCTGCAGTTCGATTACCTCGGCACGAACATCGTTCACGCCGACTTCGCGCGCGTGGATCTGAACGAGCGCGTCCGCACCCGCGTGGCGATTCACCTCGTCGGCGAAGCGATCGGTCTCAAGCAGGCCGGTGCGATCCTCATGCACCCGACGAACGAACTGGAAATCGAGTGCATGGTGCGCGAGATTCCGGAGTTCATCGAAGTGCGCGTCGATACGCTCGATGTCGGCCACTTGATCAACGCGTCGCAGGTCAAGCTCCCGAACGACTCCATGAAGCTCGTGACGGACTCGCACTCGATCGTCGCGCAGATCGTCGTTCAGGCCGAGACGGTCACCGCCGAAGCGACCGCCGCAGCGCCGGGCGCAGCCGCGTCTCCCGAAGTCCTCACCGCCAAGAAGCCCGAGGAAGGCGCCGCAGCCGGCAAGGCAGCCGCGGCACCCGCCAAGGACGCCAAGGCGGCTCCCAAGAAGTAATCGGTCGATTCACGCACCACTACGGAACGAGTATGAAGCTCATCGTCGGACTCGGCAACCCGGAAGGCAGATACGCCGGAACCCGCCACAACGCGGGATTCATGGTGGTCGATCGCCTTGTGGCGCGCCATGCTTCGGGGATGCCGCTTCGTGCGCGTTTCAACGCCGCGACCGCGGAAGCGACCATCGGCGGCGAGAAGTGTCTGTTGATGAAGCCCACCACGTACATGAATCGTTCGGGAATCTCGGTCGCCGAGGCTGCGAACTTCTACAAGGTGGATTTCCGCAAGGACCTTCTGGTGGTGGTGGACGAGTTGTATCTGCCGACGGGAAAGATTCGCATCAATCCCAAGGGAGGTACGGCGGGACACAACGGTTTGTCTGACATTCAACGCGCGCTTGGTTCGGATGAGTATCCGCGCCTTCGCGTGGGTGTGGGGTTGCAGCCTGACGGCGGCAAACCCGCACAGATGAATCAGGCGGACTTCGTGCTCGCATCGTTCACGCGTGAAGAAGAACCGCTGCTCACTCCCGCGCTTGATCGCGCGGCGAACGCGGCGGAATCGTTCGTCTCCCGAGGACTCGATCACGCGATGAATGCGTTCAACGCGTCCGAGGGAGGTTCATCAGGGTCGAAAAAGTCTCAATCAGGAAACACATCCGGCCCGGGTCGACCGCTCGATAGTCGCGGGGACCGTGGACCCGAGCAAGCCGCGTGAGTTTCGCGGCATGGTCTCGGATTCGCCCGGGTAGGGAAAGGAAAGATTAGAAATGACTCAGAAGCGCACTTATACGTACGAAGCAATGTTCTTGCTCAGCCAGGCCGTCGCGGCTGATTTCGCGGGCGCCATCGCGCACATCCGTGAAGTCATCGCTCGTGGCAACGGTTCGATCATCGCCATGAAGAAGTGGGACGAGCGTCGTCTTGCTTACGAGATCGAAGGCCAGAAGCGCGGCGTGTACATCCTCGCGTACTTCACCGCCCCCGGTCCCGACATCGCGCACATCGAGCGCGACTGCAACCTCTCCGAGAAGATCCTTCGCGCGATGGTGCTCCGTTGTGATCACCTGACCGCCGAGGAAATCAAGGCGCAGGACGGACAGAAGGAACTCGAACTCGAGGCGAAGATGCGCGCCGAGCGTCCTGTCGCCGCGGCGACGACTGACGATGCCGGTTCGACTGAGAACGCTGGCTGATACATCACGCATTTGAAATGTGAGCACCCCTCTGCGAAAGCGGAGGGGTGTTTCTTTTTGTCACCGACGGAGCGCTGAATTCGGTGGCGGGGCTTTGATTTCCACAATCTTGTCTGGCAACTTGCATGCGCTCTGCGGTTGGTTTATGATCGGGTTGTCTCGAGGTTCGAGGCCTCGGGCGAACAGAACAATCTCTAAGAGGAGGGAATTCAAATGGCGGACAGTCTGAACAAAGTCATGTTGATGGGAAATATCACCCGCGATATCGAATTGAAGCACACGCAGTCAAATCAGGCGGTGGCGACGATCGGCATTGCGATGAATCGTTCATGGAAGACTCCTGACGGTGAAAAACGTGAGGATGTCACCTTCGTCGATTGCGAAGCATGGGGACGCACAGCCGAAGTCATCGCGCAATACTTTTCCAAGGGAAAGCCAATCATTATCGAGGGACGTCTCAAACTCGACACGTGGAAAGACAAAGAGACCGGTGCGAACAAATCGCGATTGAAAGTCGTCGTCGACGGATTTTTCTTCGTCGGTGGCGGTTCCGGCGGTGGAGGAGGAGGCGGTGGCGGTGAGGGCGGCGGCTATTCGAAGCCGGCGTCAGCGCCCGGCGCTTCGCGCGGATCTTCCGGTC
>JBKDPX010000408.1:0-3835 GCA_046342165.1 Phycisphaerales bacterium
TGCTGAAAGACAACCAAGCATCCACGCTGGGCCCGGGAGGTCTGTTTGACTCCCGGGCTCTTTTCATTTGAGCGGAACGCCGAGTTTGTCGAGCAGCATCGGCATCCACATCCCGCCGATGACCGTTCGGCTGTGCATGCCCATGGTTTGCCCGCTTTTCGTGTCGTACCAGTCCGTCAGCGGAACACGACTTGGCGGGGGCGAAAGTTCGCTCCAGTCATAGACGGGCTTCATGATCGCATCGAAATCCTCTCGCGATGATGTCAGGCATGCGCTCCAGACGGTCCAATCGGTCTTTGTATATGAGCGACGACTGTCGAGGGGAAGTCCGTATGCATTGATGATTCCGCGATACCACTTCATTTCAGATTCAAAGACCGACTCGGGAAATAGATTGAGTTTCAACGCGCGATCCCAGATCAGATTGTACTTTTGGCTCCATGAGTCGGTGGAACCGAACGCGAGCACCGTCTTGCCTCTGCCCGAAGCGAGCGTGATCCAGGAGGTCGCGAACTGACGGGCCGTGGCTTCCCATGCGTCGGCGCGTTCGATTTCGCCGAGTGAGCGAAGAATCCGCGCGTATGAGCCGAGCGCGATGCACGTCTTCGCGGAGAGATTCGCGTTGCGTGCGAGTCGACCGGCGAAATCGTCGGTGCAGAGTTGATCGACCGGATCAAGTCCGTGCTCTCGCAGATACACCGCCCATCGTTCAAGAGTCGCAAGCCACGGCCGAGAGAACTCGGCGTCGGCTTCCACGGCCGCCAACGCGGCGAGCATGATGAGCATGTTGCCCGATTCCTCCACGGGCATCTGCCACTCCTCGCTGTTCTCCCCGCCTCCGTACACCTGACCGTTCGCTTTGGGATACGTGCCGAGGTCGTGCGGTGCGAACGGGAACTTCCATCGCGCCGACGAGGCGTATTGCAACAACGGCTTGAGTTGGGCTTTGAGTAATTCGGGATTGTGATATAGAAAGAACGGTGACGCGGGATAAATCACATCGACTGTTGCGATGCAGCCGTTGCTCGTGTTTTCCTTCGAGAACATCAGCGGGGTCTGATCCCAATCCGCGACGATCTTGTGTCCGGCCATGACCTGTCGGTATGCCAGCGCGAGCATGCGTTCGTATCGAGGACCGCCTACTCGTCTCGCTTCGGTGAGGAAGTTCGATTCACGCTCCTGTTCTCGCGCGATGATCACATCGCTTTGAGCCGCGAACGCGCTGAGCGCTTCGGAAATGCCGCCGGGGTGCGTGAGGTGCCAATAGGGGCGAAGCGGACGTTCGAAGAGTTCGATCGCGCGAGACTCGTCGTATGCGATGAACATGCGCGCGGAGCGTGCGTCGTGATGAATCGAACCGAGATTGATCGCACATGCCATGACGGGCCAGTTGTCATCCGCGGCGCGAGGTGAAACGAGATCGTCATTGATCGCGGCGGCGCCGGTGGCGATGAAGGCTTCGCGCGAGGCGTGATGCGGCGCGAATGCGGTGGTGGTGTTCGCTTGACGAGGAGCTGCGAGAATCGCGCGGCCCCAGTCGATGGTCACGCGATCGCCGGAGGTCTGAAGAACGGGCTGTTCGCTGCGGGCGATGGAAAGGACATCGAGATCCGAAGCCTTGGTGCGGGTCCAGGTCACGGGTTGTGAGTTCGAACCGGTGCACCACTCGCCGGTGAGATCGACATAGATCTGGACGTCGTGCGCCTTGTCGTCGGTTGATCGAGCGTTGAAGGAGAGAGCGGAAATGCTCATGGAAGCGAGCACGGGATCGGTTGCGAGCGCGGAGGGTGAGGTGAACGTGGCGATGAGTTCGACGGGTCCGGCGTTGAAGGTGTAGGCGGTGGAGGTGACGCCGACGTCGACTTTGCGTTGCACAGCGGGCGTGGCGGACTGCGGAAGAGCGCCGCACCAGCGGTATGCGACGCCATCGACGCGGACAAGACCTGAGAGCGCCATGATTTTGCCGGACCAGTGTTTGGGCCAGTCGGCGTGGAGTTGTGAACTCATGGACCAGACGCTGAAGTAAGGGTCGTGCGTGATCAGCGGGATCGCAGGCGGTTCGGAGAACGCGAAAGAGGTGCAGGCGACGATGGCGAACGCCGTGTTGAACATGTCATTGCCCCGGTGAGCGGTCTTGGTGCGAGTCAGGGATAGCGTTCATCGCGGATGCGACGAATAAGATCTCCGATTCCTTGGATCACGACGCGCGCGTTGGTGCTTTGAGCGTGTTCGATTCCGGACACTATGTATCCTCCGCGGCAATTCGCGTGGGATTCGAGGATGCGCGCGCTGGAAAGAGGAACGGTGGCATCGCCGGCTGAACCGGTGTTGAGATCGCAACTGGAATACGGATCAAGTTCGACGCCGTAGACGGTGTCGCGATGGTAGTGGACGCTCGAGTCGATCACCGTGGCTTGATCCGTGCCGGCGATGAGCCAAGTGCAGGGGTGGCAGTAATCACGAACGACGGTTTCGTGGTAGCGTTCCGCCTCAGCGATGTTATCGAGGATGTGCTGAAGCATGCGTCGCGTGTTGTTGACGTAGGTGTTGGCGCCGACATTGACGACGTTGGCTTCAAAGGTGCTGTGATCGACGATGCCGATCAGGCCCGTGGACTCTCGATAGATTTCATAAGGACGACTGAGAGAGTACGGTGTGTTCGGAATGGTGTGGTTGAACAGTTGACTGTCGTATGACGCCCAAGCGTGCGGATAGCGCGACGATGGCATGAGTTGGTACATGCCGGTGACGCCTGAACTGACGCAGTTGATTTCAAGGCGCGTGCTGCCGATGAGAAAGCGGAAAGGCATACCCATGGTGCCGTGAAGTTGGCTTCCGTAGGCTTCGGCGGCGCCGTAGGTCGGCATCATGGTGTGCACGACTCCGGCGATCATGTCTTCCATTCCATGCGCCGCGCATGCCGCTCTTGTGACGAGTCCGCCCATCGAATGTGTGACGATGATGGGTGGGAGGGATGACGTGGGAGCGACGGTGTCGCGGATGAATTCTTTGAGCAATCGGCCGTTGTGGAGATTTGATTTTCTCCAGTCGTAGCCGAAGCACCACAGCACTCCGCCGTCAGCCGCGATGTCGGCTTGAATGCCCGCCATGCCTGCGCCGTAATACTCCCACGAGACGCTCGCCCAATTACGATCCGTGCGGGTCTGCGGAATCCGAGCTTCCATGGAACCTTCGGGAGCCTGTCTGTTGTCCTCCTCGTAGATCACACGCATGGTTCGACCGGGCGTGAGTCGGTGATTGAAATAGCGACTTCGAAAGTCGGGGGACTGGGTCATGAGCCACGCCATGAATCTCGTCCGATCGGGATCCCAGATGCGATCACTGCCGTCTTCGAGTTCGATGCGTGATCCCATGATTCCGGGGACGAGCACGACGGGATAGGAGTCGCGACTGAGTCGCTGTCGACCGTCGCGAGCGACGGGCGCGACCATGCAGGTGCGTCGTTCGAGAATTCGGCCCGTGTATCTGGTCAGTTCAGGCATGTTCGAATTTCCGCGGGCTCATCGTACTTCGACGATCTTGCTGTTGTTCAGGATCGAATCGCACGCGCTGCGGAAACTCGTGCCATGTCGCTCCGCTCCGAACGCCGTGATCGTGATGCAGATTTCGGGAGTCGGTTTGAAGCACAGAACGAACATGAGGGTGACCTCGCGATCGCCTTCTCGCGATATCGGCGTGCGCATCGTTACGCCCTCGAAACCGCCGACGACCACGTCCTCGTGCGGCATCGCAAGATCGGGTTGCAACATTCGCATTCTCTCTCGGATGGAATCCAGCCTCGAAAGAGGTGTCGATACCGATACGACCGGTGTTC
>JBKDPX010000409.1:0-4654 GCA_046342165.1 Phycisphaerales bacterium
CTCAAGAACACTTGGAGGTCGAGGTCTACAAGCGACTTGTAGATATCATCGTTTTGTTGATGACGAATGTGTCGAGGGAAGCGACTCGGGAAACACTCTCAAAACACTTCGATCGAAACATGCCACTGATCAACGAGTGATTCCTATTTCGGAACGATCGGGGTGTTCGGTAGCTTTGGCTTCAAGAGGTCTTTGAGCTTCGAACCACCTACGCGTTCAATGAGTTTCTTGTATCCACCGTTCTTCTTGAAGTCTTCAAAGACTCTTTCCGTGTCCAGCGTCAAAGACGAAGCGGGTGATGTCAAAGGTCCGGATGCCTTGAACGGCCAATTCGGAACGATCTCGAGAAGCGTTGAGAGAATCGTGTTCGAATCTGATGTCGCGGCTGAACCGGCGGACAGCAGAGCCGTGACTTGGCTTGTGACGGCGTCCGCGAGTTGCGCCGCTGGAATCCAAATGACCATCTCCGATCGCTGGGACACCATATCAACTTTACCTTCAAGGCCGACTGAAAACTCGCCGAGGGGAAGGGCGTAGCGCTCAAGGACTCCGATGCCGTTCGTGAACACGACTCTGGCGGGTTGAAGCTTGTTACCCATCACTCCGCCGCTCCGAAGCGCTTTGTCTTTGAGAAGCTTGGTGAGCATCGGATTGACTTCATAAGTGACTTCGCCCGGATCAAAGATGATGGTTCCGTTCAATTTCTTCATGTCGGAATCAAGGGGAACACGAAGTCCTTGTTCGGAGATGGTGGCTGCCTGTTGAACATTTTGCTTCTCGAGTTTCTTCAAAACAGGAACGGCGCCGATGTAACGTTGCGTGAGTGCATTGGTGATTTCGACTACCGAAACACTTAGCGGAACGGATGAGCTGAAGACGGAGTCGGACACACTTCCGTTGACTGAAGTCGAAACACGAGCCGATGACATTTTGAAAGTGAACTGCTGACCATTGAGATCGGCAGCGTGTTTCAGCGGGACTTTGTTCACAGAAGCGACAACATCGGCAGCGTCGCCGAGGAGATCAACCAAGAGGCCCTTTTGATCGGACAAGGTGTCGATCAACACCGTTGGAATTCCCTTGACATCGGCGTTAAAAGAGAGAATCCCGTTTGAAATGAGGAATGAACCGTCGGCACCGATCAGATTTTCAAGAGAGCCGCGAAGAGCAATCGGCTTTGTGGTGGTAAGAGAACCGAACGCGATTGATTTCATTTCGAGGGAGAAATTGATCGGCTTTGTCGGTACCGTGTTGTCAGTCGCCAGACTGAACTTTGACTCCGCCAAAATCATTTCGCGCCCCGTGTTGTCAACGAAGCGAACCTCCGGCGCGGACACTTGGGTTTGAATCTTCAACTCACCACCTGCGACGCGGGGGATGGACAAAGAATCAATCGTGACCGAAACAGCGGATGCGCGAGTCAGCACAAGCGGCGGATCGTTTTTCGAGTCACCCCGAAGGAGCGTGTTGGCCGCTGCGGGATCGATTCGAATCGTCAATGTCGTCGGCTTTGGAATCTCCACGAATCGAGGCGACACACGCACAACAACGGGATCACTCGTGCCAAAGCCCTTCGATTCGAGCGCCGTCGTCAATTCGAGCGTCGAGGTGTCGAAATCAAAAGGGTCACGCTTCGCATCCGGCGTCACGGTGAGGTTCGAACGAATCGTGAGCAGTCCCCCGATGAATGACGATATCTGATTCGATTGTCCGGCGATCGATTCAAACTGTCGAACATCAATGCGATCCAGCAATACGTCCAAACCTAACGGGCCGACCGGTCTTCCGGTGTCGATCTCCACACTCGTCTTGAACTTTACATCACACAACGAGGTCTGTGAGGGACCGATGATCGATGCCGAAAGATCGGCGTTCAACATCCGCGCGTCCGGTTGCCCCGCACCAAAAATGGTTTGGAATGGCAGAGATGCGTTCATCTTGAGGCCCTGAAAACCAATTCGGCCAAGAGATCTCTCGCTTCCGTCAGCCTCTCGAACACGAAGACCGTCAATCAATGTGCGACCGTCCGACTGAAGTGCAAGTGAAAGCATGCCGGCGTGGGACCACACGGGTTTTGATGCCGCGTCCAACGGGAGAACAAACGATCCGACGGAAAGTCCGATTTTTGATGGACTCGACAAGGACGGGAGACCGGCGATGTCGGGAGCGAAACGACCGAGTACGGATGACACGGTCGCTCCATCGATTGTCAGACCCACTTTCGCTGAAGCAAGACCGACCTCGCGTTCCGACACGTTGCCGGATAGATCACATGTGAGTTTCGGCGCCCGAACATTCAGGCCAATACCGAAACGATTGGTGTTTTGATCAGGTTGTGACGCGATGGTGATGTCAACCGCTTCGCCGATCACACCCTCGATGAATGTGATGAGTTGTCCGGTTTCAGGTTCGTTCTTCTCCATGAACAAGCCCGCGGTGCTGACGGGAACTCCTTTCAGGGAGATCTTTCCGCCGGGGCGAAGTGATTTGGGTTGAGCGATGAAAGACGCTGATTCCGATGTCGGCTTGACGAAGAGATCCGGTATGTCGATCGTCGCTGAAAACTCCGTGGGCTTCGTGTTGATGGACAGCGAACTCTTGATGTCGGTCGACAAACGTCCGGACGCGGCGCCGAGACCAACAGTCGCGTTTCGAATGGAAATCGCCGATGATGCGTCGCCGATTCGCGAGACCGCGAAATTGTCAAGCTTGACCGTCGAGCGAAGTTGTAACTTGTCAAATTCAAACGATCCTGAAGGTGACTCAGGTAACGCGGCTCCTGACACGGTGATGACGGCGAAACCACTGCGCGGATTGACAATCCAACCGGTTTCGGGCTTGATGAATCGTGAAAGCAATCGACCGGCGGATTTCATTTCAATCTCGGTCGAATCCGTGTCGAATTCGATTCCGCGATCATCTGCGGTGAACTTCGTCGACGCTTTGATTTCACGTGTCGCGATATTCAGAGAAATCGAAGTTGGGGGAAGTGAGTCACTGATCGGAGTTCCGGCGGCGGCATCGAGTGAAAGATCAATCGATGGCCCGATGTCTTGTTGACGATCGATGCGCGTGGAGTTGACAAACGGCTGAAGCAGGGCAGTCGCGATGTTTCGAATCGAAACTGTCGCACGAAGTTCCTTCGGAATCGTCGAGCTAAGCATGCCCGTGGAGTTCAGCAGACTTCCCGAAGAAAAACCGACTCGAACCAAACCTCCGGCCGCACCATCGACAACGAGGTCTGTTGTCAACGAACCTTCCAGCGACTTTGCCAAATCAGCGGTTTGAACAGTCAACTTCGTCGGTGTCAGACGAAACTGTTTTTGAGTCCCGTCGATATCCAATCCACCGGAGAATTCTGAAAGACCGAGTTCAAGCGAAGCGGAGGCCCCTCGGAGAGTCTTGATCTCACCTTTTGAAAACGGAATCTTGATATCCGCTATACGAAGGTTGACATCCGGAAGTGAATCAACCGAAATGTCCGGCGCTGATTCCAACCCCTGACGAATACCCGGTACAAGAGAATGCAACGACGAACCGGCGACCTCCAAACTGATTGGCGCGGTGCTTGTGATGAATTCATCTTTCAACGCAACCGAAATAAACGCGTTTAAAGCGGCGGACTTGACATCAATGGAGAGTTGACCGTTGTCACGGGATCCTTTCACGACGCTGCGCAGAGACACAGCCTCGCCCAGGCCGAGGCGTAGGTTCGGTCTATTCTCGCCGGACGGAACAAAGGCATCGAGGATGGAAGTGGGGAGATTCGAGATGTCGATCGATCCGTCAATCTTCGCTTTTTCCGGTCGAAGTTCACCAAGATCTTCCCAGTTCGATATGTTCAGATCCGCGTTGATGGAACCCGCACCCGATTTCGTTTTGAGCGCGAACGTCAGTGGTTCACCGATTGCCGCCACTGCGCGCAGGTCGACATTGTTCAGTGTGACCTTCGAGGACTCACCTAAACCAAGGTCTGTATAAGAAAAGTCAAGATTTCGAACATCGAGTCGAACATTCAAATCCGAGGGCAATGTGACGGGGGTTGCGTTGGCGGGTTTCACTTCCGGCGTCTGTTTCGGGGCTTTCGACAATTGAGAGAAGTTGATCGCTCCGTCGGAACCACGAATGACATTCAGTTTCGCTCGAGAGACAGTCACCTGCCCCAAATTGGCGCCACCCGTAATGACATCGAACAGACCACCTTCAACTTCGACATCACATTCAAGCAAATCGTTTCCGACACTTCGAATCTTCAAGCGCTGAAGTCGCTGTGGACCGAACCATGAAATCGACGCTTCTTGCAAAGACGCGTCACCGTTGATGTACTTCGGTGCTTGAGAGGCGACCACCCCGGGTACAAAGGCGGAGGCGATGGTCGGCAACAGAATCAAAAGAACCGCACTACCGAGAAAGAACGCCAGTGTCGAGTACAACACAGCCTTTTTCCAACGTGCCATCGGTCGTTTTGCGTTGGGATCAAGGCGGTAGTCGGCGTTCGTTCTTTCCGGCTTCGACGCCCCGGACCAAAAATCACCGCCATTGTCGCTCGACGACATATCCATACTCCCGGCGCGGCTCATTGGCTCGCGGCTTTGCTTGACAATCATTCATCATCAGATTGCGGTCGATACTTCTGCCACTTCCGCTCTTTTTC
>JBKDPX010000410.1:0-1962 GCA_046342165.1 Phycisphaerales bacterium
GCACGCGCATCCAAGCGCCGGCGGATGTCGGCGCGGGGGTGCACTCGACGCTTCGCAAGCTAGCGCCGAGACACTGGCCGCACGCGCCGCCCGTGGATGCGAAGTCGGGCGGGCAGTGGGGGTTCGCGCCGATGACCTCGCCGATCCAGTCGGACGTGACGCACTTGGGGAGGAACGCGACGAACTCGCCCTTCTCAAGAAAGGTGTCGGGATCCTTCGGACTGCCGCCGCCGTTGCCGAAGTTGGAAGTCCACGCGCGATCCTTCGGATGCGAGGGCGCGGGATCGAACCCGGGGCCCATCGGGTGCCCGGCGGCATGGCTTGCGAGTGTCACCACGCTCCAGCCTTCGGGAAGGAAGTCCCACGCGGTTTTGGAGCTGGGTTCCGGCATCCCGGGAGTGTCGGGACTGCTGAACATGCGAGCGCCACCGACGTCGGCGGGGTTGGCGAAAGAGCCTGGAGTGGTGACCGATTGCGTGTTGCCGGGGTTGGAGGCGCCACGAAGGGGATGAGCGAATCGCATTCCTGCGGACATGTTCGACCTCGTCTTCAGAGGTTCGACCGGACGGATTCGAGAGGCGTGCGCCGTGCGGCGCCGAACGCTTCCCTCCGCCGGTACGAACCGGATCAGGTTCTGCGGGTCCATCTCAGCGGCGATCCGGACCATCCGAAAGCCGCGCCCCGAGCGTGCAAGAACGGTAGGCGACCGCTTTGAAGGTCCGAACGACTCGGATGGCCGCCCGGGGTGTGCATTTTCGATTGTTTCGGATGTTGCGTTTGTTGCGTTTAGATGATACGATTGGGGCGGAGGATTCCATGCCAAGATCAATCCGAACACGAAGGCCGTCGGATCGCAAGCCGATGGCGGCGGATTCAGACTCCGTGATCCCGAAAAGGACCGGCGAGCGGTCGGCGCGGACATCCAATCGCGACAGGAAAATCACCCTTCGTGATGCGGACGGGAGAGAGATCGAGTTGCCTCCCGAGATTGTGAAGCTTGTGACCGATGCGTTGGCCAAGGTCGCAGCCGGGAAGAAAGTCACCGCATCGGTTGAATCGAATGAACTGACGACCCAGCAGGCCGCGGATCTGCTCGGGGTGTCGCGGCCGTTTGTCGTGAAGTTGTTGGATGATCGCAAGATTCCGTTTCGATGGGTCGGAACCCATCGTCGGGTTCTTCGCGTGGATGTGATGCGGTATCGGGATTCGATGGATGCCCATCGACGAAGTGCGCTCGACGAGTTGACGAGACAAGCTCAGCAACTGGGTATGGGATATTGACCGGCGGGGGCGGGGGATGGCGGGGGACATCGCGGTGTTGGACTCGTGCGTGCTCTATTCGGCGCCGTTACGGGACTTGTTGTTGCGATTGGCTTTGGCAGGCATCTATCGTGCCCGCTGGTCTCATCGCATCTGTGAAGAATGGATGCGTGCGGTTCGTCGCCATCGACCCGATCTCAAATCGGCGCAACTCGAACGAACGCTTCGACTCATGAATGCTCATGTACGCGAATGCATCGTCGACGGATTCGAATCACGGATTCCTGATTTGTCGTTGCCCGACGAGAAAGACAGACATGTTCTTGCAGTCGCGATTGAATGTCGCGCGAATCTCATTGTCACATTCAATGTTCGGCACTTTCCCGCGAGATTTCTTCGCAAGCATGCGGTCCGTGCGATTCACCCCGATCGTTTCGTGTCATCGCTCATGGATGAAGACCTTGAATCAGTCATTGATGTGCTTCGTGAGCAACGGCAGGCGTTGCGGAATCCGCCCAAGTCGGCTCGGGAGTTTCTCGCCGCACTCGAAATCCAACAACTGAAATCGGCCGTTCAGCGGCTGAGGTACTTTGAGAGCGTGTTGTGAACTCTCCGCCTGCCGCTGCCCGCGGCGCTTAAGCATTCGACTATGCTGTTGTCGATGTCAACGGCACAGACGCCAATTGAACAAGCACAGGCATC
>JBKDPX010000411.1:0-4023 GCA_046342165.1 Phycisphaerales bacterium
TGCCGGTTCGGGTAAACACATATGCGGAACCCGCATCGGTGTTTGCGCCCGTGTCGTCGAGGAAAGCACCGACGATCGCGGTGTCTCCTTCGATGTCGACATCATTTCCGAAGAAATCAGATACCGCTCCGTCTGATGCGATCAACTTCGCCTGTTGCGTCCAGATCCCGTTGTTGCGCACGAAGATGTACGCGGAACCTTGATCGACTGCCGCACCATTGTCATCGGTGTAAGCACCGACGATTGCTGTGTCACCTGAAATTGACACCGCATAACCCAACGCATCGCTCATTGCCGCGTCGGAGGCTGACAGCATCGATTCGATGGTCACCCAGGTTTCACCCACTCGTGTGTAAATCCAAGCGGAGCCTTCATTGAAGCTGGCCCCGACATCGTCGAGATACGAACCAACCACGGCGGTACCCCCGGAGATTGCGACCGACACGCCGAACAAGTCACTAGGCGCGCCATCCGGTGCAGTCAGTTTCGTCTGTTGAATCCAGGTCGCACTTGAACGGGTGAACACATATGCCGCACCGACATTCGCGCCGATGCTCGAGTCATCTCGGAAAGACCCGACGATCACCGTGTCACCCGAAACTGCGATCGAACTGCCAAACTCATCCTCCGCTGCGCCGTCTGAAGCGATCAGTTGGGCGCGTTGAGTCCAACTCGTTCCCGAACGGGTGAACACATACGCGGATCCCTGCTCGGCGTTGATTCCGACATTGTCATAAGACGCCGCGACGACCGCAGTATCGCCATCGATAGCAACGGAATTGCCGAAAAAGTCGCTGGAGGCTCCATCGAGCGCAGTCAACTTCGCCTGCTGGGACCAGACCGAACCCGAGCGGGTGAAGATGTATGCGGAGCCCTGGCTGTTGTTCAAGCCAATAGCATCGTTGTACGCCGCGGCGATCACGGTGTCGCCGTCGATCGCTACCGAATGACCGAAAAAGTCAGATGTAGATCCATCGGCGGCGATGAGTTTGGTCTGCAGAGTCCAAGTCGAACCGGTGCGAGTGAAGACATAAGCTGAACCCTGACCGGAATTGGTACCCACGACATCACTGACCGCTCCGATGATCGCCGTGTTTCCATCGATGCCCACCGAGTTGCCGAACTGTTCCCCGGCTGCGCCATCCGGCGCCGTGAGCTTGATCTGCTGCGTCCATGTCGAACCGGATCGGGTGAAGACATAGGCCGAACCTTGACCGCTGTTGCCTCCTACGACATCGTAAGACGCGCCAACGATGACGGTATCGCCGGAGATGGTGACTGCGGTTCCGAAGTTATCACTCTCATCGCCATCCGATGCCGTGAGCGTGGCCTCGAAAGTCCATCCCGACCCTGTCCATCGGTAGATGTGGGCCGAACCCTTGTTCGGAATTGGGTCGACATCATCGAACGGTGAACCGACGATCATGGTGTCACCGTCAACGGCGACAGCCTGACCGAAATAATCCGCCCCGCCGTTCGCCGGATGGATCACTCTCACCGGCATGGCACGCTGTGCCGACGCAATGGAAGTTACACATGCAAGTAGCGCAGCGAACAGGTATCCGGCTTTCATAATCTACTCCTTGTAGGACACGGCCATCCTACCAAACAGTCCCGCCACGGCAAGCGTTCTTGTGTGCGGCGCATGACCGATAATTTCGACGCTCAAAGACTCGTTTTGTTTGGTTGTTAGAAGTTCGACACGAAGAGAGTTTCGCTGGAGATGGGGCGGCGCGCGACACAGGGGGAAGGCGACAATGGAGAGATGGCGGTCTCCTTATTTTCGTTTTTCGTTTTTCGCTCTCTGCCCGCCCGCGAGCACCCTTTGGCCGGAGGCCAAAGCCACCTTGAAAGTCGAAGAAGCAGAACAAGAAAAAGCGGGCCGGGAGGCCCGCTTGACTCTTCGGCCTGGAGGCCGAAGCTACCGATTGCGTATCGATGCTTACCGAATGCGGATCAGGCGTGGATCACGCGGCCTTCGGCTGCCAGCGCGGCTTCGTGGATCGCTTCGTGCATCGTCGGGTGCGCGTGCACCGTGCAGATGATCTCTTCCGTCGTCGCTTCGAGCCGACGCGCAAGCGTCATCTCGGAAATCAACTCCGTCGCCTGATCACCCAGAATGTGCGCGCCCAGAATCTCGCCGCGCGGAATGCCGCGGATGATCTTCACCATGCCTTCGGTGTGCGCCGCGGCGATCGCCTTTCCGCTTGCGCTGAAAGGGAAGCTGCCGACTTGGTAATCCTTGCCCTTGACCAATCCGTCGGCGATCAACTTCTGCTCGGTCGCTCCGACGCTCGCCACCTGCGGCAAGCAGTAGGTACAACCCGGGATGCCCGAGTAGTCCATCGGAATCGGCTCGTGGTTGAGCTTCTTCTCGCGCCATGCGATGCGCTCGACGCAGAGAATCGCCTCTTCGCTCGCCACGTGCGCGAGCCACGGCGGACCGATCACGTCGCCGATGGCGTAGATGCCCGGAATGTTCGTCTTGTAGTCGACAGATTGATTGATCGTCTTGCCCGGAACATAGTCTGTGACGATGTGATCTTTCTCGATCTTCAGACCAAGCGATGCATCGCACAACCCATCGGTGCGACCCTTGACGCCGATGGCGACGAGCACGCGATCGGCTTCGAGCGTTTCCTTCTTTGAATCATCGGCCTTGCCATTCACCACCGGCGCGACGGTGACTTTCACGCCGGTCGCGGTCTTCTCGACATTGCTTGTGGTGTAGCCCGTCTTGAGATCCATTCCGATTTTGCGATAGTGCTTCGCGAGCGCTTCGGAGATGTCCTTGTCCTCGACGGGCAGGATGCGGTCCTGCATCTCGACGACGGTGACCTTGCTTCCCATCGTGTGATAGAAGTACGCGAACTCCATGCCGATCGCGCCCGCGCCGATGACGATCAATCGCCCCGGCTGCTGCTTGTTGTACATCGCTTCGCGCGCGCCCCAGATCTTGTCGCCGTCGAACTTCGCGAACGGAAGATCGCGCGCCACCGATCCCGTCGCCACGATCACATGATCGCACGTGATCGTTTCAACAGCCTTGCCGGGAGTCGCGGGCGCGGAGGTCAGTTCTTCCTGCACCTTGCATTCCTGAATCTCGACGCGGCACTTCGCGCCCGGCATTTCCTTGCCGTTCGCGGGACCCTTGCCGGCGACGATCTTCGCACTGCCGGTGATATGAGTCACCTTGTTCTTCTTCATCAGGAACGCGATGCCCTGATTGAGCTTGCTTGCCACATCGCGCGAGCGGCCGATGATCTTGTCCCAGTCGAGCGAGACCTTGCCTTCGATCTTCAGGCCCCAGCCGTCGACTTTGCCGCTGACTTTCTCGTACAACTCCGCGTTGGCGAGCAGAGCCTTGCTTGGAATACAACCCCAGTTCAGACACACGCCGCCGAGCTTCGCGCGCTCGACCACCGCGACCGAATAGCCCATTTGCGCGGCGCGAATCGCACCGACATACCCGCCAGGACCGCCACCGATGACCACGACGTTGAAATGGCGCTCTGCCATATGTTCACCCTTTGTTCGCTCCCACCATCGGGAGGACACGAGTATAGGAATCTCAACCCGCGCCTGTCACGCCCCGTGGGATCACGGGATCGGCCGACCCTGCGCGTCCCGGTCGGCCCGCACCTCGTCCTTCAACTTCGACGCCAGTTCGGCATCGATGTAATGTTCCATAACTTCTGACGGTCCGTGCACATGATCCACGGGCAGTCCGACGTGCGATGCGAGGTAGGTTTCCCAGAGTCGATGCGAACGGATGATGCGCTCGGCTTCAGCACGTCCCGTCTCCGACAACCGCCAAGCGCCGTGTTGGCGCACGATCCAGCCGCGGCGCTTGAGACCGATGTGCGCGACCCACGAGATCACGCCCGCGCTTGCGATGCGTGCATCGCGTCCTTCGGCGCGGCGATAGAGCACACCGAGGATATCTTCGCGCGCGATTCGCTTGCGCAATGCAAAGCGCGTCCACGCCGCGGGCAGTAATCCCGACTTCGGCGCGATCATGAC
>JBKDPX010000412.1:0-20795 GCA_046342165.1 Phycisphaerales bacterium
GCCGCCGAGAATGCGGATGGATATCCCCGGCTTGAAGAGCATGTCGAGGAGTGTCGCGACCGCGCCGAGAAACGTCTTGCCGCCGCCGCGATTCGCCCACACGACGCAGTCGGACGGAAGCGATACGCCTATGCGATCGCCGAAGAACGCGTGCTCAAGATAGCTCATCGGCGCGCTGTGGCCGTCGAGCAACGGAACCTGACGCACATTCACCTTGAGGAATCGTCTGAGAAACTCGTGAAGTGCGATGCGATTGTGAGGCGAGGGCGGCGCATCCGCGAGCGAAGAAGCGTGATCGAGTGTCGTGTTCAACGCATGATCCTCAGGCGGCGAGAGAGCGTGATTCGGTCAGGCTGTGCATGTACACACGCGGGGGCGCGATCAGGCGCGAAGCCGCGAGCGTGGCGATCGTCGCCATCTTGGAGCGATCCGGGCGGTGGGTGATCCGCGTCGCGCGTGCGTCGTTGGCCCAGCGGACGAGTGCTTCGCCGATGCGTGATTGCGGATCCAACTCGCGCATGGCGCAAAATCGAAGCATGTCACGCAGGGAGACTCCGGACTCATCGAGGGTGCGTTTGAGTCTTGCGTCGCGCAGCGATCGAAGATCGGCGACATGACGCATGCCGGCTCTTTCGAAAAAGGGCGAACTGTAACCCATGGACGCGATCGCCTCGGTGTGAACGGTGAGCGGAGAATCGAGGTAGTGGCGCACGAGCGCGGTCGCCACGCCTCGGGCACGAAAATGCGGCGCGACGATGACGCGGGAAATCGTGCGAAGCGAGGCGTTGAGTTGTCGTGCGCGTTCGCGCGCGGAAGCGGAATCATGGATGAACGCACGCCACGCCCCGTTCAGTGCGGGTCGCGACACCGCGAGTATGCCTGCGGGACGACCTTTGATGTTCGCCTGTAAGACAAGATCGGGAGGAAACGGCGAACGAGGAACATAATGAGTGCGAAGAAACGCTTCGAGTGCGTTTCGGTCGGCTCGGATGATCGTGATGTCGGTAGTCATGAGTTCCGACCTTTCGATAGTTCGACGATCGGATCGGATCCCGGAGCACAGGTGATCACGATGTCGGGTTGCAGAGCGTCACGGAGCATGGGATGAACGCCGGTGAGCACCAGTGTTGTGGTTGGTGTTGAACGCCGGAGCGTGTGACACAGTGATTCGAGCGTGTCGGAATCGAGGGAGCCGCCGAACTCATCGATCAAGAGTGCGTTGGGTTCTTGCGCAAGCGCTCTCGCAATGAGCAGGCGGAAGGCCTCGCCGACGGAGAGCTTGCCGGAGGCGCGAGTAAAGGTGCGGACATCGGCGAGACCGCACGAACCGAGAAGTTCGCGGACTCGTGATATCGAGCCGCGAATCAGGTCGACGGCGGTATGTGATGAGTGTGGAGCGGAGGCGTTGGGTGTGACGAGAACGGTCCGCAGTCCGCGATAGACAAGTTCCGACGCGAGTGCGCGAAGCAGACGCGATTTGCCGGCACCGCTGGGGCCGAGGATGAGCGTGATCGATGCGCCGGCGGCGAGATCCGCGATGTGTCGAAGCGTGTCGTCGGAGATTCGAGGTGTGTCCGAGGCGGCACCGTGTCCGAATGTAGCCGCCGCGTGAAGCGAGCGGTCTGAAAGTCGGAGGAGATGGTTCAAGCGGCGACTCCCTTTCTGCGTTCGGCGATGGTGAGAATCCGCTGGCGCGTGGTGCGGGCGCGATGAACGGTGATGTCAAGCTTTGCGGCGCATTCCCGAAGGGAAGCGCCTCTGCAGAAGAGCTCGTATGCGATGTTGCGATCGCGGCGAGGAAGCGTCTCGGATGAACGCAGATAAAAGAGGTAGGCCGGTGAGCAGAGTCGCTGAAGCAGAGCGCGAATGCGGCGTGAAACGGTTCTTGATGAAACTGATCGTTCAGCGGCAAGCACGCGTGTCGGTATTCCTTGAACGAGATATCGATCGAGCAGATCGAGGTCGTCGGGTGGAAGCGCGGCGGCGGTCGATGCAAGCGTCTGTGCGAACGCGGCACGGTCGTACGCGGATGTGTTTCGAACGTAGACGCCGGATTCCAAGTAATCAGCGAGTCTCACAGCCATAAGCCTCCTCCTTTTCAGACTCGTACACGAGTGTCTGAACAGCGTTGTAGCGGCGGCGTGAGTCTCAAAAACCGGCATGTCCTTCGGTGTGGAAAAAGCCCGCACGAAGGCGTCGAAATGTGGAAAACGAATCGCGTTCCCTGCCACCGGTCTGTCAGTGTGCGAAGGGGGTTTCAGCCGTCACAGACCTCACGATCGGAACACCTTTTTCAAAGGAACAGAACCGATCGGTGGACGATCCGTATCGGAGTATGCACATTGATGATGGACGGTCGATCTCCGAGGCAGTCTGACGGAGAGATCGGAGAGTTCCGTGGGTGCGATCGAAGCGGATTCGCGAGCAGCGGATGAGCGGGCGATCGATGCCAATGGGCAGGGGAGCGGAAGATGCGCGTGGAGCGTGTGATCATCGGTGCGTTGTGTTGTCTCGGTGCGTCGTCGTTCGCGCAGGATCGCGACTTCGGGCGCGCGATGTCATTTGACGGCGTGCAGGATGAGATCACGTCGTTCGCGGATTTCGACACCAAGCGATTGACGGTCGAAGCGTGGGTCAATGTCACGTACATGTCGAACGGCTCGTGCGGTGTCGCGGCCTGGGGTCGCAACAGCGACGCGGCGTGGGAGTTGGCCGTCACGGAGCAACATGTTGATTTCGCGATCAATTGGAACAAAGGCACGGAACGCCGCATGCGCGCGAAGGGCATGTTCCATACGGGAAGTTGGGTGCATCTCGCGGCAACCTATGACGGAAGTGTCGCGAAGCTTTATGTGAACGGAGAGCTGGCCGGTGAGGAGGAATTCGCGACGAGAATCGAGTCGGCGGGGACGGGCGCACGCTTCGCGTTGAACAATCAGTTTCCCGGCGTGAACGAGTTCGGATTCGCGGAGTTCGACGAAGTGCGCGTATGGAGCATCGCGCGCAGCGCTGAAGAGATCCGCTGCACGATGCATCGCGAGATCGATCCGAACTCGGATCATTTGATGGCGTACTACCGATTTGATCAGACGGAGACGCCGCAGATCATCGTTGATCAGACGAGACACGCACGACATGCGTATCTCGGATACAGCGAGCGGCCGGGTTCGGATGATCCGACGGCGGTCAATTCGTCGGTTCCGTTCCAATGTCTGTCGATCGTGAAACAGGCCGAGCCGAAAATCGCGGGTGTGTCATGCGGCGCGGAGTTCGATTTCGAAGTATGCGGCGAGAGCGTGATCACATATCAGTGGTTCAAGGGCGATGAGATCATCACCGGCGCGAACGCTTCGAAGCTGTCGATCGACGCGGTGACGCCTGAGCATCAGGGTGCGTACACCTGCATCGCGTTCGGTTCGTGCGGCATCTTGATGAGCGACATCGTGAGGCTTGATGTGTGCGTTGCGGATTTCGATTGCAGCGGCGGAGTCGACGCGGATGACACCGTCGCGTTTCAAACGAGCTGGGCCTCAGGCGAGGCGCGAGCGGATCTTGACGGGTCGGGCGAGTTTGACGCGGGCGACATCGTCATGTTCTTCGAGCGTCTTGACGCGGGCTGCTGAAAGACAACCAAGCATCCACGCTGGGCCCGGGAGGTCTGTTTGACTCCCGGGCTCTTTTCATTTCAGAGCAGCGCCGCCATGAAGCAACCTGTTGCCTGCATGTTTCGATCAGACGATTCGGCGAGCGTGTGGGCCGATACCTGTTGCGAGCATTCACGGCCCTCGAGCATGATCACGCTCGGCGTTGAAGCGTGATCGGGAGACGGCGGATCCTCTGCGTGCGAGTTCGGATAGCAGCCGATACAACTGAAGTTCGCGACATGTGGTAAACTCGAGCCGCGAGTTTGCGCAGGCTTGCGCTTGAAGGTGGCGCGCGTTGAAGCGTACAAGCATCAAGGATTCAAGCAAGAGATGTAACTCAAGAGCTAGGGAAGGGTGAGCGGCATGGCGAAGGACGCATCGGGTGCGGTAGGAGAGGGCGACTTTGTGGTTTCGTCCGGGGACTGCATGGCGAGCATCGCTCTCGAAACGGGACACTTCTGGGAGTTCCTTTGGAATCATTCAGCAAACAGGGAGTTGCGTGAAGTTCGAAAGGACCCGAATGTGCTCCTTGCCGGTGATCGCCTGACTGTGCCTCCGATTGAACTTCGGGAGGAGTCGGCGGAGACGGAACAACGTCATCGATACCGGCGCAAAGGAGTTCCTTCGCTGCTTGAGTTGCGACTCATGGAATTGGACGAACCGTTGGCGAATCTCCCGTATCGGTTGATGATTGACGGAGTTGAAGTGAGGGGAACGACGGATCGCGACGGAGTGCTCAAGCATCCGATTTCACCGGCCGCGCGTCAAGGGCGACTGCTCGTAGGCGAACCGGGGAAGGAGCGGGAGTACCAACTGGATCTCGGGGGCCTCGATCCGCTCGGGACGGTTTGCGGGCAGAAGCAACGCCTCAATTCAATGGGGTTTGAAGCCGGACCTGAAAACGATGAAGCTGATGAACTGTTTATCGAGGCGGCTCGGAAGTTTCTCGCGGAGAACGAACTTGAATTGAAGGATGAATTGGACGAAACGGCACAGCAGAGGCTTGAGACTGTTTATCGAAAACGAGGCTGAAAGGAAGCGACAGATGGTGGTGAAAATGTCCAACGCGGGCAGTGTGCCGGTAGGGAAGGGGGATGGTGGTGGCGGCAATACGCTCAACTCGAAAATCGAGTTGCCGTGTATCGACGGGCACTGTCATCTTTTCGGGTCCAGTCTTGCGACGGCTGACAAGTTTCACCCGTGGTCCGAAGCCGGGCAGGTCGTGATCGTGCGGGCGGGAACTCAAGGTGCGGAGCGATTGAAGTATGCTCCGGGACTTCTGGTGACGATTTGGAGGTTGAAGCGATTCCGCGATACGGCGGCCTGGGTTCCCGTGCAGTATGTCATGGAGGGTCGATCGGTCGTTGAAGCTCCTTCGACACCGTGGCCGCCGCAACCTGATGCGAACGGCTGCTTCGATCTTGGGAAAATGGGCGAGTTGTTGGATCTTGGAATGAACAAGTCCAAGACGACGCTGTCATCTACTGCGGATATCGCGAGCAAAATGAAAGGGATGGCCCATGCAGCAGGTAACGACGGAACCAATGCGTCATGTTGTCTGGATGGGATTCCTCGTCAGAGCGCTCGGGCTGCGATTTCACTTTTGTTGGATTTCGGGTACACGGGATTGCCGCTGCCGAATCTGAATCTCGCATTGTGGGGGTTCGGACTGACCCCCCGTTGCATGCCTGATACCGACGGCTTTTACCCGTCCGACAAATCATACTTTTGGGGCAATCGAGAGGGCACGCAGTTCATGATCGAGTCGCTTGCGGAAGTTGCGGCACGATACCCGGGTGAAGTATGGCCCCTGGCACCTTTTGATCCGCGTCGTGCGGTGTGTCCACCGCCCGGTGAAACACGGACAGCGCTCGAAATGGTCAAGTTCGCGATCTCTGATTTGGGATATGCCGGGGTGAAGTTATACTCTCGTTGCGGTTGGATGCCTCTGGAAAACACGAAGATCCACCGCAAGCACGGCGCAAAGATGGATGCCAAGCTGCGTGAGTTGTACAGCTATCTCGTCAGCGAGGATTTGCCGGTTCTAAACCACACGAGCCCGACCGGATTTCCACCTGAGGGCCTGCTGGATCTGCCGCCCGTTTATGCAGGCGGGCATCCCGACATCCCGCATCGCGCGGCGGAGTTGTGGAGCGGCGACTATACGGGCGAGCAGGAAGCCTATCGATTGACGCTGAGCGTGGCGTGGGCGGCTGCGACGGAAGCCGCGAATTATTGTCATTACATACAAAACACGGTGTCTCCGTACGCGTGGGAACCGGTGCTTCGGGAGTTTCCGAAACTGAGACTGTGTTTCGCACACAGTGGCGGGCGTGTCAGCGCGCTGGCAAAGTTCTGCGAGTCTCGATTCGATCCGCAACTGTGGGAAGAACTGAGCAGGGACTGGGCATCCAAGTCGAGCGCATGGCGCAAGGAATACAAGGACTTCAAGGGAGAAGCGAAGGGGCCGCTTTTCGATCTCTACAGGAATCCGTGTGTGGCTTCGGGTAAGTGGTTCAGGGAATCGCTCTTTGAGCAGTGTTGCCACTTTTATGCGGATGAGATTTTGCAGAACAAAATACCACCGATTGAACTGTCGTGGAGCAACAATGAATCAGGTGAAGCCGCGTTGTACTTCCCGGGCAATCAGCTCACATCGGTCATGGGAATGCAGTTCAATGCCAAGAGCGAACCGCTCTACAAAAGTCGCAGTCAATTGCGCGCGATGATTCACGCCGAGATTCGTAAACTGCTTCAGTCCGCGGAATGGTCGAGTTGGTTGAAAGTTTGGGAGGCCGCCTACCCGCTTGATTGGTACTCCAAAATCATTGAGCTTTACAAGAATCCCCAATATCCGAATCTTTACAGTGACATCGCCTATTACTCCGGGGAGGAGGAGCCTTGGTTCAAACGATTGTTGAAACCCTTCGTTGACTTCGCGAGGCAAGACCCGGAAGTCGCGCGTAAGACGATCTTCGGAACAGACTGGTGGATGACCGAAATGGACGGAATTGATCCGCGCACATTCTGGAATTGGTGTGCGGCGGTGATCGACTCGCGGCATCCGATGTGGAATCAGTGGACGAGCACGAACACGATCGAGTGGGTGAACCTTCGCAAGCGCATGGACACGATTGAATCGTGGTGTCAAAAAAACAATCCGAACGCGGTGATGCCTGTTTGGTGGCTCGCCCTGAAAAAACACTACGACACCCGCTCCGCATGATTCAGAACACACGAAGACTACGAAATGGCAAATGCGCGCAACCTTCTGCGGAAAGTGTTGATCCAAGGCGCCTCGCGCCGATACCACCCCTAGCTGTATGGATGAGCAGGCTGAAGCAACTCGAGAGACTGAAGCACCGGCGGTTTTGGACGCCGGGTGGCTGTTTTTGGTCGCCGGGTTGGCGCTCTTGGGTGCGACGCTGTTGATTCCGGCCGCCAAAGACCTCTCCGAGGCCGAATGGCTCCGCGATCGGGCGCTGGCGATTGAAAATCACCGCATGACGCGCCTGACACGCTACGAGGAGTACCTCGGAGCCGTGGAAAATCGGGATCCGTCATTGATTCAGTCGCTCGCCGCGAGCCAACTCAATCAGATTCCGGCTGACACCGCCGTCGTTCCGGGGTTCGAGATCGATCCTCAAGCCAACGCGTCGGTGTTCCCGGCTTTGGAACCGCCGTCGGTCACCTTGCCCGAGTTCAAGCCCGTGGATTCGCGTTTGGCGCGATGGGCTTCGAACGATCGGACGCGCATTTGGCTGTTGGCGGGTAGTGTGCTGATGATCATGATCGGGCTGTTACCTCCCAGCAAGGGCTGGCGGGGCCGAGATGCTCAGGCGTAAATGCCTGTGCGCTAAATCTTTGGGAAGCCTATAGTTGAAGACGAATCGCGGCGGGTCTTCCGCCGGTGTGATCGGGCGTGCCTGGGCATTCATGCGGGTGTGCCCTCAAAGTACGGCCCTCTTGTACCAATCGGTTTGGCTGCAGGACTAGCCCGAAAGCGCGGACCCCCATGACGGGGCGTCGCTAGGAGTGGTTTTCTTGACAGCTTTTTCTGCATTGGGTTTGAAGCAACAGGTGACGCGTGTGGTGGCGGAGGAGGGGTACGAGAACCCCACGCCGATTCAGGCCAAGTCGATTCCGCCGATTCTCGCAGGTTCGGATGTGCTCGGGACGGCGCAGACGGGAACGGGTAAGACCGCCGCGTTCGCCCTCCCCATCATTCAGCGATTGATCGACATGCCCGTGGACAAGACCGCTCGCGGGCCGCTGCTGCCTCGCGTGCTGGTGTTGAGCCCGACGCGTGAACTTGCCGCTCAGATCGGCGATTCGTTCCGCACCTACGGACGCGACACGCACATCCGCGGCACAGTGATCTTCGGCGGCGTGAGCCAGCACCATCAGGTGAAGGCGATCCGCGCCGGCTTGGATATTTTGGTCGCGACTCCGGGTCGCTTGACGGACTTGATGGAACAGGGCTTGGTCAATCTCTCGAACATCTCGATGTTCGTGCTTGATGAAGCCGACCGCATGTTGGACATGGGGTTCATTCAGCCCATTCGCCAGATCGCGGCGGCATTGCCGAAGCAACGTCAGACGCTGCTGTTCTCGGCGACGATGCCTCGCGAGATCGTTCACCTTGCGGAGGCGTTGCTGAAGGATCCCGTGCGCGTCGAAGTGGCGCCGGCGGGAACGACGGCGGCGCAGATCGAAGAGATATTGTACTTCGTGCCTTTCCGCGAGAAGCAGTCGCTGCTTCATCACCTGCTTGAGAATGCGGAGGCGTCGCGCGTCGTGGTGTTCACCAAGACCAAGCACGGCGCGGACAAGGTGGGCAAGCGGTTGATGGAAAACGGAATCGAATCCGTGGTCATTCACGGCAACAAGGCGCAGAACTTTCGCATTCGCGCGCTTCAGATGTTCAAGACCGGACGCGCGCGCGTGTTGGTCGCGACCGATGTCGCGGCGCGCGGCTTGGACGTTGACGGGATCACGCACGTCTTCAACTACGATCTTCCTATGGAACCGGAATCTTATGTTCACCGCATCGGCCGCACGGCGCGAGCGGGAGCATCGGGTCACGCGATCGCGTTCTGTGATCCGTCGGAGCGCGAGTTGCTTCGTCAGATCGAAAAGCTGACGGGTCGACGCATTCCGAAGATGGAAACCAAGCTCACCGGCGGCGAACCGTCGTCGCGTGCGCGCGCGCCGCTTGCGGCGATCGGCGATGATCCCGAGTGGTCACACACGCCGGTGCGCGAAGGCGGCGAGCGCAAGCCCGCGCGTCGCGAGCGACCGACGAATCGGGGCGGAGAGCGTCGCACGGAGCAAGGTCCGCGCGGTCAGCAGGAGATGCGACCGAGGCGTGACGAGCCGCGCCGCGAAGGCTTCCATGCGCCCAAGGGCAAGCATCCGGCCGCGGGACATTCGGGCGGGAACAAGCAACGCCCGCCGGCGGAAGGTCGCGCGAGTCACGGTCAGCCCAAGAAGTTCGGAGGCGGCAAGAAGTTCGGCGGATTCAAGGGCAAGCCTCGCGGCGGCCCGAAGCGCTGATCAACAGCCGTTTTCAAATCGAGTGAAGTAGGAGATCACGTCGTCGGAGTCCGAACCTCCGTCGCCGTTGATATCTCCTTGGTTGGCGTCCCAGTCCGCGAAGAACGCGATGGTGTCGTCACCATCGACGGAACCGCTGAGATCCCAATCCGCGGGGGAGTTGTTCACGGAAGCGACGGCATCGACCGCGGGGCCGCTGAACTTTTGCGCCGTGTAGTAATACGGCTGATCGGGCGCGAAGGGCGGTGAAAGCACCTGAGCGAAGTTACCGTTCACGGAGTCGGCGGTTCCCGCGCCCGTCACGATCGCGATGGCTTCGAAGCAAGCATCGGGAATGAACGACGGCGCGAGGATTTGTAATGTCCCGCCAAGTGATACCGCGGCGGAGATGGAGTTCAGCGCGGTGATGCACGGTTGTTCGAACGACGGTTGAAGTTCGAGCCATGCGGATTCGGCGAGGTTGAGTCCGGTGCTGAAACTGACGCGCGAATCGCCCGTGACTTTGATGCGGCCCGTGACTTGGGTACGAGTGGCGGCGCCGGAGTTGATGACGAGCGCGGGGAGAAGGCTGTCAACTTCGATCGATCCGTCGATTTGACGAAGACTGCCGTAGAGCGTCGGGCTGGTGCCGGTTCCTGAAACTCGGATGATCGCATCACCGTCGAGGCCCAGCGGTGCGACGGGGAAGGTCATGGATCCTGCCGCGGCGGTTTCCCAGATGCCGCCGGAGAGGCGGCGTTCGGGTCCGATGTTCACGGGGCCGGGATTCATGCTGAGCGATGTGCGCGCGAGCAAGCGTCCGGAGTTGATGAACGGAGTCGTGATCGAGCACGCACCGCTGGACGCTTCAAGCGTGCCTGCGATGACGAAAGACTCGGTGTCGCCGGGATCCGCGGATTCACTTTGGATCGTGGCGCCGATCATGCGAACATGACCGGTGTCGCCGATGCGGAGCAAGCCTTGGGGACGAACGACCGTGAGCGATGAGTCGCTGATGAAACACTCGCCGAAGATTTCGAGCACGCGTTCGATGCGATGGGGCGATGCGGTGTTGATGGAAAGTGCGGATGTGTCCGCGAAGAACGTGATGCCGTCGCCTCGGAATGTTCCGGAGTTCCATCGAACGACGCCGAGCAGTGTGAGATTGCCGGGGCCTTCGACATCGGCGGCGATGGTGGCGGAACCCGCGAAGACGCTGTGTTCCTGGATGTTGAGCGTGTCGCGAACCTCGATCGTGCCTTCGGAAAAGACCGAGCGCACAATGATCGGGAGATCGACGCGCGAGACGATTCCCGCGGGGATCTGCACATCATCTTCTCCGCCGGGCAAGCCGACGGGTGACCAGTTGTTCGGATTGCTCCACAGTCCCGAACCCGAGGAGTTGGAGAACGTGAAGACTTCGGCGCGAGCGGAGGCGGCCGCGAGCAGAAGAACGATGGGGAGGATCGGGCGCATGGTGAAGGCTCTTGTTGACTCGGAGTGTAACTTCGCGCGGCGAGTTTCCAAACGGTATTTGTCTTGGCGTGATTCTTCGATGCTTCGATACCGTTTTTATCGGCAACCAAGTGAATGTCTCGGGTAGGATGTGCGTCATGAACACATTCATTCTGACTCTTGCGATCAGCGCTTCGATGGTTGTCGTTGAGCCGGATCAGGCGCGTTTGATGGAGACGCTTCAAGCGTTGCCGACTTCCCGCGCGGCGTTGGGGGACGATGCAAGCCGCGAGAATCTGATCAAGACGGAGCATCTGATCCGCGATCGATTGAAGAACGACGGATATGAGGTTGTGGAGGAGGTGATCGAGTGGCCCGTCAAGCCTCGCGTCGGCGGACGCGCGAAGCAGCAAGCCTCGGATGAAAAGCAAGAAGTGGAAGTTCTCACGACGCGCAATCTTTATGTGGATGTCAAGGGAAGCGAGAAGCCGGAGGAGGTGTTGTTGATCGGCGCGCACTTCGATGTCTTCGAAGGTGCGGGGGGTGCGGACGACAACGGCACGGGTACGGCGGCGCTGCTTGAGTTGGCACGCGTGATGAAGGGATCAACGCCGAAGCGAACGATTCGCTTGGTGTTTTTCACTTTGGAAGAAGTCGGATTGATCGGCTCGCGTCGTCATCATGCGATGTGGGTGAAGGAGAATCAGCGGCGCAAGGAGGCGGGGGAGGCGGAGGAACGCATCGTCGGGATGATGAGCTTGGAGATGCTCGGGTATTACACCGACGAGGAGAACTCGCAGAAGAGTCCGATTCCGCCGATCAAGGATGTGTTCGAGCCGCCGACGAAGGGGAACTTCATCGCGATCACGGGTGTGGCGGCGGGCAAGGAGTTCAGCGGCGCGCTCGCGACCTTCATGGGGGAAGTCGAGGGCGCGGTGCCGGTGATGCGTGCGGATTTCTTTCCCGTTCCCCCGCCGGACACGCTGCGTTCCGATCATGCGCCGTTTTTGTTGGCCGGGATTCCGGCGGTGATGATCACGGATACCGCGAACTTCAGGAATCCGCATTACCACAAGCCGAGCGATGTCGTGGAGACGATCGACGAGGATCGGTTCTTCAAGGTGACGCAGGCGTTGGCGCATGCGATCAAGAAGTTGGCTGATCGATAAAGGGGAAAAGAAAAACCGCCTCGTGCGTCTGCCCGATCGCACGAGGCGGAATCTGTTCGAACAGGATGGATCAGCCTCGGACTTCGCGAATGAGTTCGTCGAAGGCGATATCGAGTTTGTCCTGGGTCTCGTAGGTGCCGGCCTCGATACGGGCGCGAACGGAGTTCACGAGTTCGTGGCGGACGGCGGGAAGTGCGTTGAGCTTGCTGAGATACGATGCCATTGCGCTGACCTCCAAACGGTCTTCACCGCGGGTAATCGTCGAGGATGTCGAACCCGCCCCCTCCTCCGGCCGCGACACGCCGACGGGGCGGTTCGCGGGTGCGAAGGTCTGGCGCAGATTGAGTGAGTCCAACCGAGTCACATCCGACATTTGACGACTCCTGAGGTGGAGTGTGCTTCGGCGTCCGTTCCCGAAAAGCGCCATCATGGCTGAACACTTCGGACGCGCTACGCTAAAGATGTCGCGCCGCGAAGGTCTGACTGTTCTATCGTCTGCTCTGCGGCAAATACCCCAGTTTACGCAAAAGATTGTTCAGGCTTCTTAAATCGATTCCAGACAAGGACTTGCGCTCTATAACCATGGATCGGACCCGCAAGATTTTCAACATGAATTTTGAGCGCAGAAATCGCCGCTTGGGGACGACTTTTTGGGGTGTCGCGGCGGCTTTTTTCATGTTGTCGGGATGCGGCTCGGACGCCCCGAAGCAGGCCGCGGAAGCAGGTCCGGTGGAGGATCTGGCGCCATGGAATTCCGGTCGTCGTCCGGCACGCGCGCCGGCGCCGAAGCGAACGGCGGCGCAAGCGGATTCCGCGCCCGTCGTGCTCGGTGCGTTGGAGCCTGAGGTGGCGCCCGTGGCAGCTGCGACGGATCGCGCGGGGTTGTGGTCGATCTTCATTGCGGGGTATCGGGGGGATGATGCCGCGATGAAGGCGCAGCAGTTGGTTGATCAACTCAGGAGCGGCGGGTTGGCCGGCGTGTATGCGGAGCAGCGTGAGGCGACTTGGGTGGTTGCGTACGGCGGCTACCGCAGTCCGACGGATGAAGCGGCGCGGGCCGACTTGGAAGCGGTGCGGTCGTTGAAGTTGGATGGAACACAGCCTTTCGAAGGCGCGATCTTGACCCCTCCGAAGGTGCTCGGGGGATCGATGCCGGAGTACGACCTGAGTTTGGTGCGCAAACGCGAGGGCGGATCGCGTGCGAAGTACACGCTGCAGGTCGCGCAGTATTGCAGGCCCGATCGCTCACAGCCGAGTGAAGAGGATCTGTTGGAGTTCCGCAAAGCGGCGGAGGCGGCGTGTCTCACGCTTCGACGCGAGGGGGAAGACGCTTTCTTTTATCACGGACCGCGCATGAGTCTTGTGACCGTCGGTTTGTTCACCGAAGGTGACTACACGACGACATCGTCGACCAACCAACAGGGTGGCTTGGTGGTGAGCCGCAAGCCGATTGAGAGCGCCGCACTGAAACTTGCGCGAGAGAAGTTCCCGTACAACCTGATCAACGGGCAGGCTGCGAAGTTTCGCGAGCGTCCGGGTGCGGAGGGTCGCGTGATTCCGAGCACGGTGGTGGCGATTCCCGACTCAAAGTGAAAGTCCGATAGGGAAACCGCCGGGGTTCTCGGGCGCTTGAGGTGGGGATAAGCCGCGCGTCCGATTTCGGTGGAACACACGGGTTTGGATTGAACACTTGACGCGGCTGTGGGATGTGCGACACTCAAGGTAAGGATCGATGCGTCCGAAATGAATGTTCGGGCGTATGTCCTCTCGCGGGGTTGTGCGCGCGGATCTCGTTGCGTGCGCTTTGGCGGCGAATCGTGATGTGTCGTGACACGACCGGCGTGTGACGCGCGAGATCTGGATCATCGGAGAGACGGTGTGATTCGTATAAGAACCGCAGAACTTGTATCTGTCATCGCGCTTGTCGGCGCGAGCGCGGGCGCGCAGCAACTGCAGACCACCGTCAATGACTTCCGCATGCCCGGAACACAAGCGGGCGGTTTGAGTGTGCCGATGGTCACGGCGGTGAATTGCTCCAACTGTCACGCGTATTACGCGGAAGGCCTCGGAGAGCCCAAAGATAACGAACCGTTCTCGATGTGGTCCGCGAGCATGATGGGCCAATCCGGCCGCGATCCGATCTTCTGGGCCGCGCTGCACATCGCCAACGCCGATGCGGCGCACGCGGGCGAGTACTGCATGCGCTGTCATGTGCCACAAGGATGGCTCGCCGGTCGCAGCAGTGATCCGACGGGCGCATCGTTGACGGATGTCGATCGAGAAGGCGTCGCGTGTTCGGTGTGTCACCGTCTCGTGAATCCCGAGTATCAAGCGGGTCAGAGCCCCGCGGCGGATGTTCCGATTCTGGCGGCGTTGCAAGCGGCGGGTCGGATGCCGGTGAATCCGCACACCGCACAATACATCATCGACCCCAACGGACTTCGTCGCGGTCCTTATGAACTGACCGCTCAACACGCGCACACGGCGGTGCAATCGCCGTTCCATCGCAAGAGCGAGTTGTGCGCGACCTGCCACGACATCAGCAATCCATTGTTTGCGAAGCAGCCTGACGGCACATACGCGATGACGCCGTTGAACGAAGAGGCGCCCAGCCACGACAAGCACGATCAGTTCCCGGTGGAGCGCACCTACAGCGAGTGGTTGAACAGTTCGTTCGCGCAGGGTCCGATCGACATGGGCGGACGATTCGGCGGCAACAATCCGTTGGTGTCGAGTTGTCAGGACTGCCACATGCCCTCGACGCAGGGGCACGGGTGTGATCCGAGCTTCGGCGCGCTGGAGCGTTCGGACTTGCCGCGGCACTATTTCGCGGGCGCGAACACATGGGTGCTGAAAGCGATTCGAGCGATTTACCCCGACTATGAAACCGAGCTGACGGAAGCGTCGGTGGATGCCGCGATCGCGCGGGCGGAAGAGATGTTGGATGCGGCGAGCGATCTGGAGGTGACGATCGCGAACAACCTGCTGACGGCGCGGATCGTGAACCAGAGCGGCCACAAGTTGCCGACGGGATACACGGAAGGTCGGCGGATGTGGTTGAACGTGCGTTTCTACAACGAGAACGGCGAGCCGATCAGCGAGTACGGCGCGTACGACTACGCGACGGGTGATCTGGATGTGGGATCGACGAAGGTGTACGAGGCGAAGGCGGGCATTACGCCTTCGACTTCCGCGCTGACGGGCAAGCCTGTCGGCGAGAGCTTCCACTTCGCGTTGAACAGTCAGTGGTTGTTCGACAATCGCATTCCGCCTCGCGGATTCACGAATGCGGCCTTCAACGCGGCCGGCGCGGGTTACTACGGATACAGCTATCCCGACGGTCAGTACTGGGATGACACGGTCTTTGAGATTCCGCCGACGGCGCAGTACGTCGAGGTTTCTGTGTTGCATCAGACGACGACGAGGGAGTACATCGAGTTCCTTCGCGATGCGGTTCCGGGCAATACGGCGGGAATCGTGTCGTACAACCTGTGGCAGCAGTTCGGCCGCGAGAAGCTCGCGTTGATGGATTATTTCGGTGAAGAGCTGCCGGCGCGCTGTCCGACGGACGTGAACCACGACGGCGGAATTGACGCGGACGATGTGATCACATTCTTCGCGATGTGGGACACAAGCGATCCGCGCGTGGATTTCACGGGCGACGGCGGTGTTGACGGCGATGACATCATCGAGTTCTTCACCCGCTGGGATCAGGGCTGCTGAATCGGTCGAACAGATCAAAGACGCCGACTCATGAAGGGTCGGCGTCTTTGCTTTTTCCGTTGAGAGATCGTCTGAGATACAGTTGATGATGCGCCATATTTCATCCATCGTTCTGACGTTGGTCACGATCGTCTCACACGCCGCGGGATTCACGCCGCCGGAGATCGAAGCGGTGATGAGTTCGATGGAGCGTGCGGTGCTCGCGGGCGACATTGACGGGTACATGAAGCACATCGATGGCGCAAACAAGTTCTTTGTTCAGGAGCAGTCGGAGTGGGCGAAGGATTTGAAGGCGAACACTCCTGAAACCTTCGATCTGTCGAGCGAGGAGAAAGCGCCGAGTCGGGCGACGATGGCGGGCGCCGATGAGCCTGCGACATTCGGCGAAGATCACGCGTTCATGCCGATGACGATCGTGTGGAAGCTCAAGGGTGAACCTGAGCAGCGCGTGCGATTTCCAGCTGCGTTTCACAAGCGGGATGGCGAATGGAAGTACGCCGGCGAGCGTCTGGAAGAGATGGCGAAGGACGGATTCGTCATTCGCTATCCGAAGGGGCACGAAGAGACGGCGACGATGATCGCGGAGGCGTTTCCGGTCGCAAAGGCGCACGTCGACAAGGGCTTTTCGATCACGAACAACCGCGTGGAGCACATCAAGCTGTATGACAGCCAAAGCGTGTTGCAGATGTCGGTGTATCCGAGCATGTACAAGACGGATCTGACGCTGTCGGGATGGAATGAACAGGGCGAATCGATCAAGTTCGCGACCTGGTACACGGATTCGGTCGGGGGTTGGACCAAGGCTTTCGCGCACGAGTACGGACATGTGGCGACTTGGGAACTTGGATCGAAGGCCAAGGAGTTGGCGTGGTGGATCGCCGAAGGCGCGGCGGAATTGGCGGCTGAGGATTTTCCGCCCGTCACGCGCGATCGGGTGCATCGTTGGGCGGTCAGACAAAACGCGGAGGGAACGCTCGCGCAGTGGTCGGAGATCACGGACTATCGCACGACCAAGCGTGAACTGCGCTCACATCCGTATCACCAAGGACATTCATTCGTCGGTTATGTTTCGGATCGCTTCGGGCGGGACAAGCGCAATGCGTGGCTCGCCGCGCTGTGCGACGGAAAGTCGCTCGAGGTCGCGAGCGCCGATGTGCTCGGCGAGAGTTTCGCGAATCTCGATGCGGGCTGGCGTTCGACGCTGAGCGGCGAGCAACCTGAGGATTCGTTCGAAAAGGAGAAGGCGGATCTCGAGCGCACCGTGAGCTCGATGGAGCGCGCGGTGCTCGCGGCGGATGTCGACGGATACATGGCGAACCTGCTCAAGGGTGATGCGGAGTTCGAGAAGGAACAATACAACTTCGCGAAGGATCTGCTGCGTCGCAAGCCGGATCGGTTTGATATTACATTGTCAAATATTACATTTGAGGGCCCGATCGCGAAGGCGAAGTTCACGATGGTGTGGCATATTCCGGAACAGCGCGCGAAGGAGGATCGCACGGTGAGCTTCAACGTGAGATTCGCGCGCGAGAACACGCGCTGGCTGTATGCGGGCGAAGACTGGAAGGTGCTCGATGCCGGAATCGTCGTCGTGTGCTACGCCGAAGGAGCCGACGAAGTGGCGCAGCATGCGGTTGAAGCCTTCAAGGAGATTCAGCCGACGGTGCTGAAGGGCTTCCGCCTCGAGCACTCTTCATTCGCGGCGCATGTTCAGAAGATCAAGATCTACCGCTCGATGAAGCATTTGCAGGCTTCGATCTTCCTCGATTACGAGGACGGCCTCGGCGGTTGGAACGAGCCGGGCGAGTCGATCAAACTGCTCGCCGGCGGCAAGAGCGGACGCTTGCAGAACGTGATCGCGCACGAGTTCGGACATTGCTGCACCTTCGCGCTCGGCGAAGCGTCGAACTCGATGCAGTGGTGGATCCTCGAAGGCGTCGCGGAGTTGAGCGCGGAGCCGTTCTCCGGCGGAGGACGCGAGCGCACGAAGCGCTCGATCGAGAGCGTGGCCAAGAAGGGGAATCTGCGCGCGTGGAAGGATCTCGCGGACTTCCACACGATCAAGCAGGAAAACTACGGCATGGTGTACACGCAAGGACACCACATGCTCGCGTTCATTGAGGAGACCTTCGGCAACGACAAGCGCGTCGAGTGGCTGACTTTGATGAGCAACGGCGCGACGATGGATGAGGCAAGCACGCGTTCGTTCGGCGTGGATTTCGCGGGTCTGGATCAGAAGTGGCGCGCGAGTCTGCCCGCCGAAGAGCCCAAGGGCGAGGCGACAAAGTAAGAAATAATCACTTCCACTTGACGATGTACGCGCCCGCGGCGATGAGCAGAAGGCCGAATATTCTGAACCACGAGAGCGGAGTCTTCTCGTAGCCCATCAAGCCGTAGTGGTCGATGATGGCGCCGCCGATGAGTTGTCCCGCGATCATCGCCGCGAGGAAGTAGGACTGCCCCATCTTCGGCGAGAGAATAAGCGAGACTGTGACGAAGAAGACGCCGAAGAGTCCGCCGGTCCACATCCACCAGGGACCGGTCGCGAGTTTCGCGGCGTCGGGCGTGGTCGTTCGCATCACGAGTGCGATGATGACCACAGCGCACAGCCCCACCAGGAAGTTCGCGATCGTGCCGTGGATCGGAGCGCCGGAAAGGCGGCTGAAGATCGCGTTGATGCCGGGCTGGAAGGATGTCGCCGCGCCCGCGAGCAATGCGATGGTGAGAAATGCGATGGTCTGGCCGAGCGTGCTGTTCATGCGTTGGAGTCCTCGGCGAGTGTGATCGCTTGCGTGACGGATCGTTCGAAGTCTCCGACGGTCATGTCGCCCCGGCGCACGATATTGATGTGACCGACCTTGCGTCCCGCGCGCTCGGCCTTCCCGTAGTAGTGGATGTGCGCGCCTTGAATCGCGGCGACGGATTCGATGGAGGGCAATCTTCCGATCAGGTTCACCATGGCGCAGTCGTGGTCGCGCGTCACATCGCCAAGCGGAAGCCCCGCGACCGCGCGGCAATGATTTTCGAACTGTCCGCAGCGGGCGCCGTCCATCGTCCAGTGCGAACTGTTGTGTACGCGAGGCGCGGATTCGTTGAACAGCAGGCGTCCGCCGACTTCGAAGAGTTCAACGGCCATCACGCCGACATAGTTCATGTCCGACATGGCCTTGGCGATCGTTTCGCGAGCGCGTGAGGCGGCTTGCGGATCGGCGGGCGTCGCGCCGGCGCGGCTGACTCGCAGAATGCCGCCGCGATGCGTGTTGTGCGTCCAGTCGTAGAAGCGGACTTCGCCCTGTACGGAGCGCACGGCGATCGCGGAGAGTTCACGATCGAACTTCACGAACTTCTCGACGATGAGCGGGCTTGCGCCGAGGGTGGTCCAAAGTGATTCCGCTTCGTGCGCCGTGTGTGCGACGCCTTGTCCCTTGCCGTCATAGCCCATGCGCGTGGTTTTGATCACGGCGGGGAGACCGATGTCGCGAATCGCGGCATCGAATGAAGCGCGATCGCTGACGGCGCGGAAGTCATGCGTGTCGACGCCGCGGGATTTGAAAAAGGTCTTCTCGTTGATGCGATCCTGGCCGATGCGAAGCGGTTGAGAGCCGGGGAGCACCTTGTGAAGTCGTTCGATGCGTTCGACGATGTGAGCGGGGATGTTCTCAAACTCGTAGGTGATGACATCGCAGTCGGCGCAGAAGCGGTCGATCGCAACATGGTCTTCGAAGGAGCCGACGTGAAGTTCACCGACATGACCCGCGGGCGCGTCGGCGTGAGTGTCGAAGAAACGAAAGCGCAATCCGAGGGGCGTTCCCGCGAGGGCCATCATTCGAGCGAGTTGTCCGCCGCCGAGAATGCCGATGCGCATCGCGTGCTCCGATCACTTGCGCGGATCGCGCGATGAGAGCACCTCGTCGGTGCGACGTTGGCGCAACGAGCGAACGTTCGCGCGGATTGTGTCATCGCTCAAGCCGATGATGGATGCGGCGAGGATCGCGGCGTTGGTCGCGCCGGAGTTGCCGATCGCAAGCGTGCCGACCGGAACTCCGCCCGGCATTTGCACGATGGAGAGGAGAGAGTCGAGGCCCTTGAGCGCTTTGCTTTCGACAGGAACGCCAAGCACGGGGATGGTGCATTTGGAAGCGGCCATGCCGGGGAGGTGTGCCGCGCCGCCGGCGCCGGCGATGATGACCTTGATGCCTCGGGATTCAGCGCTTGCGGCGTATTCGAAGAGCCAATCGGGAGTGCGGTGCGCGGAGACGACGAGTGTTTCGTGTTCGACGCCGCGTGTGTCGAGCATCTCGGAGGCGTTTGTCATGGTGTCCCAATCGGACTTGCTTCCCATGATGACGCCGACGAGAGGCTTGCCTGCTTTCTTGCGCTTGGCCATGCGGGAAGAGTAGGTCGGCGCGAGGTTGTTTGTGCGAGATCCGCGCTTAGCGCAAGCCCGGGATTTCGGAGTTCACGAGATCGGGTTTGGTGGTCCAGCGTTTGGAGCTGCCGGGCTTTTCAATCAACTTGCGGAAGACCACGGTGTTGTCGAGGTTGAGATCACTCGTCCAGATCCACTTTGCGTCCTTGAAGTCGTGCTCGAAGAAGGGTTCTTTGGGATCGATGCGATCTTGCGTGTATTCGACGGCGTTGTTCCACATCGAATCATCGAAGTCCACGGAGAACCAACGATCAGGGATCGCTTCGACGCGGACCTTGGGTTGATCGACATTGCCGTCGATGGGGCCGTGGTGAAAGCACTTGGCCTTCCATGTGGCGTCGGTGACGGTTCCGTCTCCGAATTTTAAGATGAACCCGCCGTCGCCGATCGCGCGTCCGTATTCGCACCCCGTGACGGGATCCGCGTTGTCTTTCGCAAGGACGGCGATGGTCATCGGGTATTCGGGCAGGATGTCGACGCTCACGACGTTGTGGGGGAGAAAGTCGATGGAGTCGACCGCGACGATGCGGCCGTTGATCGCGAGCATGAACCAGTTGTCCGCGTACATGTTCGCGGAGACCGTGTCGGACATCACGGGTTTGACGATGCCGCTTTGCGCACCGCCTTGGCGCGGCTTGCGGCGCGGGCGATCCTCCGGCTGATCGACTGAGATGACGGCGGACGCGACGGCGAGCGCGACGAGCGTGAGTTTGGAGATCATGCCAAGTGAAACGAGGTGCGTGATGCGCTATTGCATCAAGGCTCGTTCATCGCCTTGATGATTTCACGCGCGAGACGACCGGCGAGGAGATCGTCCCGAGTCGTTGCGACTTCATATTG
>JBKDPX010000413.1:0-1846 GCA_046342165.1 Phycisphaerales bacterium
TCGCCCCTTCATCACCCCACTGAGCGCCCAATCCTCATAGGGAGGAAAGACCGCCGACGGAGGGGTCGGTTCGATGATCGGGGGCGGGGTTCCGGGTGTTTGGGCGACCTGCACTTCGGTCTTGGGCGGCCCCTTCGGCCAAGCGAAGACGGAGACGCTTCCCATTGCATCGAGATACTGCGAGGCTTCCTCATTGATCGCAACGATTTGTGGATCAGGCAGTTCCTTGGGAACAAGATCGGGGACGAAGAGTGATGCAACGTCGACGCGGAGCTCAAATCGATCGCGATCACGCCCCATCGGGCGAAGAGACATGGAATCGACGCGATGAATCCATGGCTGTGACTGCATCACCGCCAACGCCCGCGTGACTTGACCGAACCCGCCGGTCGCCTTCACCGTCGCTCGAACAACGATAAAGTCGGAACTGCTGCTGAGAATCTTCTTGATCGCCGGCGAGACGCCCTTGGTCTGGCGCAAAGGGTTGTCCTCTTCGCGAGGCTCACGAGTATCGATCACGACATTCGCCAACCCCTCTTGCTCCATGATGCGGTTCAAACCGGTGCGCAGACGATTGTCCACCACATCGATTTCCGATCCAAGCGTCGTGGCGCCGATCGCTCTCAACTCTTGGTCGGACTTTCGCCGACTGTCGACCTGCTTCTGGAGCTTTTCAATCGACGCATTGAGAGCATCGATTTCCTCGAGCAATCCGTCGCGCGGTTTCGCATAGATGGATGAATACAACAGCCACGCCACGACGATCACGACGATCGATGCGGCGCCGATCAGCTTGTGTGTGCGATGGAGTTTCACGGGGCTCCTCCCTCGGCGTCGTCAGTGCTCGGCTTCGGGGCGGGGATTTGCTTCTCGCCGGTCGAATCCTTGCCGGTCTTTTCCTTCGACTCCATTTTGGGAGCGAGCTTTTGTGTGGCGAGATCCAGCGCAAATCGCTCAGGCATATCGGGGCCGGAACTTTGCACGCCGTAAATGCCGCGGGCCAAGAGAATCTCGCGATACTGAGCCACACCGTCACCGTCGCGTTGTGAACCCTGAATCGTGATGTCTACGGAGGCGCCGGTAGACCATGTACCGTTGGGATACGAAGTGCCCTTCTTGAGGACATAGGCGGGCTTGGCGGAAAGGACCCCGCCGAACTCATCGAGGATGCACTGTCCGGTCGGCAAAACCAGGACCGACTCCGCGAAGTGTTTCAACCAATCGGGTCGTCCGCCGGACCACTGTTTGATGTGCTGTGCACGCGCGTTCACCGCGGAAGCTTCGTCGGCTTTCTTTCTGAGCGTCGCCTCCGCCGCCACGAGTTCGGCGCGGCGTTCAGCAAGATTGCCGAGCGCGGTCTTGGCTGAGATAAAGCCCAGACCGCCGATGACGATCGAGCCGAGAATCGAGACGAGCACGATTTGTCTGCGTTGGCGCGACAGATCCGGTGCGCGCTTGGGATTCGCGAAGTCCAGGTTCGGCCGATCGGCGATATCGTCAAACAAAACACCGGCAAGTGATGCGACATCCGCCCGCACTGCGTCAGACATGGTGTCGGGCAACCAGATTCCGTCAGGAGCGATCACCGTCTCCCGACGACATTCGAGCACTTCGGCGATTCGACGCGCGAGTTCCCCCTGCGACTCTTCATCACCCACCACCGCCACCGCCGCGAGATCCGGGGTGTTTCGGGTGTTGCGGAAGCTCATCCATGTACGCTTGGCCTCGACGGCCAACTTCTCCGCAAATGTCACCGGGTCTTCATCGCGAGACGGCTTCGGCAGATCCGTGGAGCGCGCAAACACCATTTTGCCGTCAACATCGATCACAAAATCCAATGTGGATG
>JBKDPX010000414.1:0-4941 GCA_046342165.1 Phycisphaerales bacterium
CCGCAACTTGCTCCCGGAACCTTGTATATCGACAACAACTCAAACCAGGGAGACACGACTGACTTTTCAGGTGCCGTCGATATCGTCGGCAACCTGTCTGTCACCGGCAGCGGTCAGATCGGACACTTCGTCGGTGATGCAGGCTTGCATCTCACAATAACCGGCGATGTGATGATCGGCGCGAGTTCGGGAGTCAATCTGGTTGGCAGAGGCTACGGCGCCGGACAAGGTCCGGGATCCAATGTCAACATCTCCAGTGGCCAAGGCGGCGCAGGGCACGGCGGTCGTGGTGGAAATGGTTCGTCTATCAAGGGTGGCGTGTGTGTCGGTTCCGTTGAAATGCCCGTCGAATTCGGCTCCGGTAGTCCGAGAGATTGTTCCGTCGGCGCTTACGGTGGCGGCGCGATTCGACTTTCCGTCGGTGGCATTCTGAACAACGATGGTGCGATCGTCGCTTCGGGAGGTACGAAGGGTGCAGGCTGCGCCTCAGGTGGTTCCGCCGGCGGATCGATCATCATTGAAACTTCAACCTATGCGGGATCGGGATCGGTTCAGGCCAACGGTGCCGTCAGCAACAGAAACGATTCCGGTGGCGGCGGTGGCGGGCGTATCGCGCTCTACTACGACAATTTCACATCCACGGGATCAATCTTCGCCGCCGGTGGCAACAACGACGGCGCCTTCAACAGCGTCCGCCGCGGTGGAGCGGGAACCATCTGGCTCCAGCCCGCCGGCGATCTCGCGACTCTCGTCGTTGATAACGATGGCATTGCCGGTCAGCGCACCGAATTCAGCGGTGAGCGAATGTTCGCCGCGAATCTCATTGTTGCTGATGCAGGCTCTATCTCGCATCCGCCCGAACAGAGCGGTTGCCATCTCATCTTCGCAGGTGATGTGACAGTCTCGAGCGGCGGCGAGATCAATGTTGAAGGTCGCGGCTTCCCCGCGGGACAAGGCCCCGGTTCGGATTTCACCAACGCAGGCGGTCGTCCGGGTGCAGGACACGGCGGACGCGGCGGTGACGGATCAACGGGCGAAGGCTACGGCTCATACGGATCCGCAGATCTTCCCACCGATCTGGGTTCGGGTTCGCCGCGTGATTGCAACGGAGGCAGCAGTGGTGGAGGTGCGATTCGAATCACCAGTGCCGGAGACATGACCATTGATGGTCTCATCAAGGCCGACGGTGAACTCACGACATTGTGTGGAGCGGGCGGTGCCTCAGGTGGCAGCATCTTGCTTGAAGCCCAGCGCATTCTTGGAGCGGGTGAGATTTCTTCCGATGGATCGCGCAGTGCTCGCTCGGATGCCGGTGGCGGCGGCGGCGGTCGAATCTCGATGCTGTCAAACGAGAATCTCTTTACGGGAGCGGTTCACGCTTACGGCGGCACGGCCAACGCCACGAACCCGTCGGCGGTGCGTCGCGCCGGCGCCGGCACGGTTTGGATTCAAACCGCATCCTCTCGCGCCACTTTGATCATCGACAACAACGGCAACCGCCATCAAACGACTGAGTTCGCAGGTCCCGTGTCCTTTGATGCGGACTTGATCGTGCGTGCAGGCGGCGTGCTCTCGCATCCTTATGAAACATCAGGTACGTCGCTTTCGTTCACGGGTGACGTGACCGTTCAAAATGGCGGTGCGAGTTCGGTGACCGGTCGCGGGTATCGCGCGGGACAAGGTCCGGGCACCAACACATTGAGCTCAGGCGGACAAGGCGGCGCGGGTTATGGCGGCGCCGGCGGTCGCGGCAGCGCAATCCTCGGTTCCGCAGCCTACGGAAGTTCAACCTCTCCGCTCGAACTCGGCTCCGGCGCAGGTGTCGATTGCGGCAACTCAGGCGGCAGCGGAGGCGGTGCACTTTTGCTCAATGTCGATGGCACGCTCCAAGTCGATGGTGAAATCAGCGCCAACGGCGGCACTCGTGGCGCGGCCTGCGGTTCCAGCGGATCATCAGGCGGCTCGCTCTGGATCAACGCCGGTGCGGTGACGGGTTCAGGCGTGATCACGGCGAATGGCGCACCCGGTAATCGCAGTGATGCCGGAGGTGGCGGTGGCGGACGCATCGCCATCTATTCCTGCGCGGTCTCTTTGCCGCTCGCAAACATCACAGCGGCAGGCGGCACCGGATACGCCAGCGGTTCGAACGGCACGATCTATTTCGGTTCGGGCACGATCAGCGTGATCAATCAACCGGACAATACGAGCTTCCAGAGCACTCAAACCATCGAACTTACGGTTGAAGCGGTCACTTCGCAACCGGCATCGTCGCTGACCTATCAGTGGCGTCGTCGTCAGCCGTTCGGTGAGTATGTGCCTTTGATCGAAGGTCAAGACGGGCGCTTCTTCGGTGTCACAACGGACACACTTTCAATCGTCGGTATTGAGTGTACCGACGGTGGCTACTACGACTGCATCATTTCGGATTCCTGCGGATTCTTCCCGACGACCGGCGCATTCGTCGCGATTCGCGGCCTCGCCGATTACGACGAGAGCGGCTCGGTCGACGGTGATGACATCATCGCGTTCTTCGCGGACTGGGATATCGGAGATGCCGACGCCGATCTCACCGGTGACGGCGGAGTGGACGGTGACGATGTGATCTTCTTCTTCTCGCGCTGGGATCAGTCTTGCTGAGCGCAACGAGTTCGCCACGCATCGCGAATCGCACCGTACAGACGACCCGCCCAGCCCTCGGAGTCGGTGAGCGGTGACGCGCGCATCATGTCGCGCAAGTTCATGCGTAGTTCACTCAGGCGTCCGCGATCGCACGCAATTCTCGATGCAAGCGTGGCGAACTCCTCGCGATTTTTCGCGATGAACTCCGGAAGGCCTACCGCGTTGAGCAGGCTCACTCCGACGCGTGCCGCGTGGCGATCACCTGCGAGTGTGATCACCGGCACACCCATCCACAATGCTTCGCAGGTCGTCGTGGTTCCGTTGTAGGGAGTCGTGTCAAGCGCAACATGAATGTGCTCGTAGAGCTTCAAGTGATCGGAAATCTTCGCCGTGAACGCGATGATCTCGATGCGGGACGGATCGATGCCCGCGGCGCGCGCGCGCTCCACGAAGTGCTTGTGCGCGCTCGGATCTCCGAACGAGCGTGACTTCAGGAGCAGTCGAGAACCCGGGCATGCATCGAGCGCCGTCTTCCAAAGTGATAGCGTTGCCGGACTCACTTTCGAAATCACGTTGAACGATCCGAACGTGATCGGAGCATCCGCTGCAGGCATTGCCGGTGTCGGGGCGTCGTTCGGAGGCGTGTAACTCAGAAAGCAAGGATCGAGGCGCAATAGGCGCTCGGTGCAATGCGATTCGTAGCCCGAAGGATCCGTATATGAGTCCACGATGCGCAGGTCGACCGCCGGATGACCTGTGGTGTTGGGATATCCGATCGCTGTAATGATCAGCGGAGCGGGTTTGCGATTGAGTGCCGTCAGCCGACCGCCGGATGTGTGTCCGCCAAGTTCGATCAACACATCGATTCGCTTGTCGCGGATCAGTGTATCGAGCGCATCGTCGTTCAATGCGGTGACTTCATGCCAGTCATCCGAGAGCGACTTGAAGGTCACGGCCATCCGATCAGCCGTCCTCATCGGTGTCGACGACAATGCGGTGAGGTGAAAGCCGGTGGGTTTGTGACGAAAGATCGATTCCGCGAAATAGCCGACCGAGTGAGAGCGAAGATCTCCTGACAGCACGCCGATCCGCAGCGGACGCTCCGGATCGAGATTCAGGTTCATCGGTGCAAAACTGCGGCCGATCATCTCGCCGAACTTGCGATGCTCCGCTGCGAGTTGCTCCGCAGTTCGCTCCGAGTAATTGAACGCCATCAGCGCGCTGGATCGAAGGGCGACGTTCTGCGGATGCCGGTCGAGCGCATCTTCAATCACTCGGATCGATTCCTCCGTACGATCGGCGGCTCCCAACGCTTGCATGTAGTTGGGAATGAGTTCCGGCCAATCAGGTTTCAATTCAAGTGCCTTACGCGCGGCATCGATCGCCCCCTGCGCGTTGTCGAGATTCACGCGCGTGATGACAAGCCCCAGCCATCCCCTTGCGTAATCCGGTGCGAGCTCGACGGCTTTGCACCATTGCGCCTCCGCTTCTTGATGGCGTTTGGTCTGTAGCAGCGCGTTCGCGAGGTTGTTGCGCGGACCCGGCAGATTCGGTTCGAGTTCAACCGCGCGTGTCAGGTGATAAATCGCCTGTTCAACCTCTCCTGCTTGGGTGAGCACAAGACCGAGAATGCCGAGTACTTCAATGTCATTCGGCCGAGAACGAGCCAGTGCGCGAAGCGTGGTCAGCGCCGCGTTCATGCGCCCCGCTTGCGCGTCTGAGATGTCTCTCCTCACAATATCATTGCCTGACATATCGCAACTGTAGGTTGATGTGATCGCGATCTCAGCGCGTTGACTGCCAATCCCGCATCTCGCGCCCGTGCCATGTCATCGTCGCGGCATCAAATCCCTTTGCACCCGTCACATGGTTGTCGGCGAACACGATATTGATCACCCCGCGATGCGGATCCAGCGATCCTTCGGGGAATGCGCATTCATATTCGCCATCGTCGAGATCGCAGTTCGGTGTTCGATTCGCAGTGCCGTAGGGGGCAGGAAAGAAAGCGCTGTTCACGCAATCGCCCGCGACGACAAACTGCGAACCGAACTGGATCGTCGGCAGATACACCGCGAGCTGTCGTCCGGGCGTAAGTTGGACGCCGGAAGCTGTCGCAAGCGCGATCGGATATCGCGCTTGTAGGAAGTATGCAAACGGTACATCAGGGCGTTCTTTGTCCAGAAAAACCGCAGGTGAATTGACATATGCACGGAGAAGTTCCGTCCACCCTAATCCCGGTTCATCGGGTGTGGAACCGTCACCTTCCCATAACTGCCAGTCGCTCGTGACCGGATGCCACTGCTTGTAATCATCCGCATACAT
>JBKDPX010000415.1:0-2804 GCA_046342165.1 Phycisphaerales bacterium
GATCGGAAGCAACGGGAGGATCGACCCGGCCAGCGAGCAACGCAACCGCGAGAGAGCGGTGGTGGCGCCGGTGGAACCGGGAAAGGCGGCGGGGGCGGTCGACGAGGCACGGAGGGTCAGCCAACCTCAGGTGATGATCGACCGCAAATGCTGCGCATGATGGTTCCCCAGACCGAGATGGATCTACCGCCGGGAGTGAAGACCACAGCGGACTGGCTGAAGCCGCTGGGATATGCGTCCGCGCACTACGGCAAGTGGCATGTCAGCCGAAAAGACCCAAAGCAAAACGGCTTTGATGACAGCGACGGTCCGAACACCAACGCCGGACCGAATCGCAATGTGAAGCCGAATCCCGAGGAAGGCATCTCCATCACCGATCGAGGCATCGCCTTCATGGAGGCTCAAATCAAAGCCGGGAAACCCTTCTATTTGCAGATCGATCACTATGGCACGGGGGGCGAGGAGGAAGTCACTCCCGAAGCGCTCGAGATCGCGCGGAAGATCGTCCCTGATGCCCGTGCAAAGACATTGGCCTCCGCCGCGGGAACCGTCGACATGGACATGCAGATCGGGCGCATCCTTGATGCGTTGGATCGACTCGGCATCGCGGATCACACCTACATCATGTTCAGTACGGATCACGGGAACCCCGGCGGCCAGGGGAATCGTCCAACCGATGGCAATGCGCCGCTTCAGCGAGGCAAGGGCAGTATTTACGAAGGCGGTGTGCGTGTTCCGTTCATCGTCAAGGGACCTGGCGTCAAGGCCGGTAGTCATTCGAAGGTTCGTGCAACGGGCATGGATCTCGTGCCGACGATTCTTGATCTGGCTGGACAGCCGATCATTGTCAATGCCGCCAAGCGTGACGACAGAACTTCGGTTGAAGGTGGCAGCTTGAAGGCGGTGCTGACGGGTGATGGAACATCGGAAGTGAAACGCTCACGAGATGAAATCGTGATTCACTTCCCGCACTACGACCTTGGCAACGGCGGCCCGGCGACTTCGATCTACTCGAAGAACTTCAAGTTTATCCGAATCGACGAGACCGGCGACCGCTTCCTGTTCGACATGACGACCGACCCTCAAGAGGGGAGGAATCTGCTCATGTCGGAGCCTGAATTGGCCAAAGAGCTCGAGAAGAAACTCGATGAATATCTCGACGCAATCAAGGCGCAGCGCGCAACTCCGGCGAAGAACGGCCCAGCACCTGGAACTCAACCCTCCACGGCGCCTGCGGAAGAGACCCGCAAGCCTCGGGGCGAAAAGCCGGCGCGTAATGACAGGCCGGCTTCGGATCGCGAAAAGGAACCGAAGTAACACCATTCGGTGCTTTATGCCGCACGGCCTCATCATCTTCTGCATCTCAGCCGGTTCATTCGCCACCCAACCGGAAGGAATGGTCTGGGTTCCCCCGACCGATGCCTCCGGATTTGTGGTGGGTGCCGTTATGGGCGATCACAACGCAAAGTCCGATGAATCCCCATGTCATGCCGTAGTTCTCCGCGGCTTCTGGATGGATCGAACGGAGGTGACCAATTCGCAGTTCGAGGTATTCGTGAACGCGACGGGATATGTCACAACCGCCGAGCGTCCCGTGAACTGGGACGAACTGAAGAAGCAGCTCCCCGAGGGCACTCCGAAACCTCCCGATGAGCAACTCGCGCCGGGTTCATTGGTGTTCACGCCCCCGAAGGCGAAACTCGGACTGCAAGATGAAACACAGTGGTGGTCTTGGGTTCACGGCGCCTCGTGGCGACATCCTGAAGGGCCGGGAAGTTCTATTGCCGACCGAATGAATCACCCCGTAGTTCAAATCTCACATGACGATGCCCGTGCGTACGCAAAGTGGGCGGGCAAGCGACTCCCGACTGAAGCGGAATGGGAATACGCGGCGAGAGCGGGCGACTCGTCCGCGATCTATCCATGGGGTTCGCAATCAATCGACGCCGACGGCGTTCATCGCGCCAATCTCTGGCAGGGTGACTTCCCACATTCAAATGATGTGACGCATGGCGGCGGTGATGGTTTCACTCGAACCGCACCTGTTGCGTCATTCATTCCGAATGCACTCGGCCTGTATGACATGAGCGGCAATGTTTGGGAGTGGTGCGCCGATTGGTATCGGCCTGATTCATACTCCAAACGCGATGTCCCCGCAGTGAATCCGGTCGGTCCGTCGGATTCATTTGATCCGCAAGAACCACTGATCCCCAAACGCGTGATGCGCGGCGGTAGTTTCATGTGCAACGACAGTTACTGCACCGCCTATCGATCAACCGCACGGATGAAATCCTCGCCTGACAGCAGTCTGAGCCACACAGGATTCCGCTGCGTCAGCGATGCACCTTCTCCCGATTCGAAAGCAGAAAACCCATGAACATCAAGATCTTCTCACTATCAGCCGTCGCACTGCTGGCCGCATCATCAGGCGCACATCCGCCGGATGAACACGATCATCACGACTCGGCCCCGATCTGGCGCAATGCTGTAACAGGCGTTGTGGTGGACGGACACTTCCTTGCATCACGCGGGGAAGAGGTCGTTGTTGAAACTCAAGATGGCGCAGTCCGTTCGTTCGCGTTCAACGAACTGGTTCCTGAAGATATGGCGCGTGCTCATGCACATATGGCGGTCGCCGCCGCGATCAACGGCGTTGTGCTGTCGCAACCTGATCCTTCTGCGCCTGAGCAGGCCAGGTCTTTCGCCTACTTCAGTCCTTTCGTGAAGACACGATGGGACACGAAATGGTTGTACATCGAGTCGGATGGTTTGCCGCACGAACCCGCCGCGCACAACATGATGAC
>JBKDPX010000416.1:0-2998 GCA_046342165.1 Phycisphaerales bacterium
GGCGCCGAACGGGTTCGCTGCATCATCGAAGATCGGTTCATCGAATCGACCCGTGATCGATCCGCCCGAACCGATCGACACCAATTCATCCACGCCGAACACCGGATTGAACGGGGTCACCGCGCCGACAAACGGGCCGAAGGGCGTGTTCTCACCCGTCATGCGCTCGGGAGAACCCAGCACCGTCAGACTGTTGAGATAATCCGCCGACGCACCCGTTCCTTGGTTGTACGAGATCACCTGATCCGCCCAAGGGTTCGCACCCAGCGACGACGCCGCCGCCAGGCACACCGCACACACACTCGTTCTCATCTCCGCAACCTTCGCCGCTCGTCGCGGCACACGCATCCCGTTATTCGCGCGGGAAGACCCTTCGCCAAAAGCGAATGGCCGCATCGCGGAGAAGATTCCGAGGGACCCGACGGCGAAAGGGCGAACGCCGCGGATTCGACGGAGCCCTTGCCGACATCGCATGCTCGCGATGAAGGCCCGCGAGGGCCGACCGACACACAGCATTCGGCAGGTCTTCCGGCTTCGGGTTCCGCCGGGCCGTCTTCCCGAAGCGTCTGCAACGCTTCAGTGACTCGGATCGATCCTGGATCGATCACATGGCCCGCTTCAACACCCGTTACGGCGGCGCGTCCGCGGTGGAGTTTCACCACACTTCCCTTTTCACCCGGGCGATCCCTCACGGACTCCCCGGGCACCGACTGCACGCGCAGCGTATCCGCACCCACCCTGCAGGGCAAGCGGCCCGCTCATTCGCTGTCAATTGTGGGCAAAATCACGCGAAAACCCGCGCCGAAATCAGTTCGAAACCGGTGCCGGCTCCGGCCAGATCACCCAGTCGTACCGGGCTCGATCCATCTGACGCTGTTCGTGGGGCGCCGGAGTCCCCTGGCCGCGGAAGAGCCTCAGCAAGTGTGCGACCCGCACATCGTCGCGGCCTTCATCGGTCACCGCCGGCGAACCGCCTTGATCCACACCATCGACACCAACGGAGTACAACAGCGGCAGGCCTTCCGCGCCTTGAGCGGGCTTGTAACGAAGGGGGGCGCCGTCGAATTGGTCCATCGGAACCTTGTCGAGATACCTCGGCACAAGGCTCTCCAAACTCGCGGGCCATGCACCGTTCGCCGCGCGTGCGCGATGAATCGCAATCAGCGTGCGCACCACTTCACATCGCATGATCGTCATGTCGCGGCTGCGAAACGGAGCGTCGATCGCATTTTCCTCGCCGCCGACGAGTGATTCGAAGAACGGCATGACTTCCATCACGCCGAGGCGATAGAAATCGACGTCATACAGCAACCGACCGGCTCGTCGCTCGGCGAATCGATACATCGGGAGTTTTTGATCTTCCTTCGCCGCGGCGACCATGGCGTCAAGTTGTTCATTCAGCACGCGTCTTGTCGGCATGAACACACTGCGGACAGGTCCGAATGCGTGCCACAGGATCATCGCACGAGGGGGTTGCACCCCGAAATCTTTGAACAACTCGGAGCACTCGCGCGAGTTCACCACATGTCCGCCGCCTTCGCCGTCGTCGGAGTAAAAGCGCTGGATGAGGTCGAGCCGCATGTCGCGCTCCGATGCGAGGTCGATCATCAATCCGTTCGCTGTGATGCGAGCGAGTTCGGCGTCCAACTCGGCGAGTTGTGATTCATTCATGAAATCCGCGCGCAAGACACCGTCTTTCGCTCGTTCAATCGCCAAGCTATGAATCGCCAGTCCGACGAGTTGGCTGATGAGTGTCGGTTCCTCGAAGCATTGATCACCCATGCCGATCAGCGCGTGAATGTCATTCCTGAATCTCGTGACATCGCCGTGTTCCATCGCGTGCGTCGCGTCGCCTGCGATCAATCTCGCGAGCATGCGAATCTCACCGAGATGCGGCAACAACACGCCGAGCATGAGCGGATTCTCCACTTCCGGCGGTGTGACTTCCGGCATGTATCCGCGGGTGATGCGCATCATGTCAAGATGTTCATCACTGATGCGGGAACTGAAGCGATGGCCCAGATTCGGAAGTTCCGCCGCGCGCCGGATCGCATCGAGTTTGTCTTGATTGGCGTCAAGCCAAGCGTGCCAATCGGCGACGCTCTCGGGGTCTTCTTCACCCTTCTGCGGCACATCGAACGCGGCGATGCGGGTGTCGCCGATGGCGATCAGCGATTTGATGTACGCGGGCCACGCGCGATCTTCGATCGGGATCTTGTCGATCACCGCATTCCACTCATTGCAGAAGTTCCGCTTGATTTTCGGCGACGGCACGAAGTATCGAATCGAAAGCAATGCGTACATGATCAAGAGGGTGCTGAACACCCGCCAGAACAGTTGCTTGATGGCGGCCCGAAACGGGCGGCTGTTCGAAGGGGCGGGGGGCTTCGGCGTTTCGATGTGCATCCAAACTCCCGAGGGAATCATGTCAAAGACAGCGTCATGGGGCCGTAATGTCGTTGGCAAAGGGTTCGCTGCATGATACAAGAGGTCGGTGCATGATCGCGTGACGATCAAGATGCATTGATCTTGTCAATTCGTCGTGTTGCGTTGTGCCTCAAGCAGTTCGCAGGTGACGATGAGATACGCGGTGCGATCAACTTCGGAGCGTGATCTATCGGCGATGGCATTGTCACGGATGGAAAGGATGGTTTCACCCGCGGCGATGCGAGCGTTGATCGCAACACGAGCGCGTGTTTCGGCCTCACGCGCCGCTCGAATCGCCGGGAAGCGCTCGCGGTAGGGTGTGCTGTGCCAGATGCGGGCGGTGCCGTCGAGTGACGCCGTCACCACCCTCGTGCCGTCGGGGCTGAATGTGGCGGTGGTCACTTCACCCTCATGCCCGCGGAGGATCGCGAGTTCCTTGCCGCACTGGGCATCCCACCCCCGCGCGGTATTGTCCCACGACGCCGTCACCACCCGCGTGCCGTCGGGGCTGAATGCGGCGGAGGTCACAACAAACTCATGCCCGCGGAGGATCGCGAGTTCCTTGCCGCTC
>JBKDPX010000417.1:0-2296 GCA_046342165.1 Phycisphaerales bacterium
TTGGATCATCGAAGCCGTGCGTAGCGAGAAGGGCCGCCCGATGGCGCAGCGTCTCGCGGACGAACTCTACATGGCCGCGCAGGGCCAGGGCAAGGCGATGATGACCCGTGAGCAGACGCACAAGATGGCCGAAGCCAACCGCGCGTTCGCCCACTTCGCGGCCTGATCAACATTGCATCCGCTTCATCATGCACCGCGGCGTAAATCGCCGCGGTGTTTTCGTTTCACGAACTTTCAATTTCGCATGTCGTAAGCCTGTTCGTCAGATTCAATCCGCATGCGCACGCATCTGTTCACTTTACTCCTTTGGGCCGCACTCACTCTTCTCGGTTGGGCGCTCTACGTCCTCGCCGGCCGCGCGGATCTTCAGCCGGGTGTCATTTCTCCCGCGTTCATCAAATACGCATCCAATGTCATCCAATTGCTCTGCCTGCCCGGATGGTTCCTCGCGAGACTCTTCACCCGTCACACGCTCCAAGGATTTTGGACGGCTCCCGCCGCGATCGGCTTCGGCTGGGCCTGCTGGATCGTCGTGTTTTGGCTCGTGATTCGGATCCGGTCGCTCTTGCTCGCCAAGCATGAGAGTGCGCCCGTCAATCTCGCACGACGCCGCTTGCTCGTTGACGGTGCATTCGCCTCAGCCGGCGTCGCCGCCGGTGGCAGCGGAATCGCCGGAGTCGCGGTGACCCCATGGGCTTTGCGTACCGAGACCTACTCAAGCCGCATCGCGGGCTTGCACGCATCCCTTGACGGATTACGAATCGGGATTATCTCCGACACGCATTTGGGAGCCCGCATTCCCGCTTCGTTCATCGCCTCCGCTGTTGAACGCGCGCTCGCTTTGAACGCCGATGTCTATCTCCTCCTCGGAGATTACTTGCATAACGATGTGCGACTGATTCCATCCGCCGCGAAGTTGTTCGAGCCGTTATCCGCAACCGGAAAACCCGTGCTGTCAGTACTTGGTAATCACGACTGGTACGCCGACGGACGCGCGATGTCGCAGGCGCTTCGAGAAGTCGGCATCGAGACCATCGACAACGCGGCTCGCATTTTCGATGGTGTCACCCGCAAGCTCACGGATTCGCCATCCGATGCCGCGTTGGTGTTCGCGGGTGTCGGCGATCTGGAGATGGATGAAGTTTCATTCGCGAAGGCACTTGGCACGACGAGCCCGAACTTGCCGCGAATACTCCTCTCGCATCAACCCGATGTCGCTGAATCTCCCGCGCTCAAACTCGCGCAATATCGTGTCGATCTGATGATCAGCGGTCACACCCACGGTGGACAGGTCAAACTTCCGTTCATCGGTGCGCCGTATGTTCCGAGTCGTTTCGGAACCAAATATGTCGAGGGAATCGTGCAAGGTCCGTTCTGTCCCGTTCTCATTTCCAGAGGCGTCGGAACATCCATCGTGCCCGTGCGATTCAATGTGCCTCCGGAAGTCGTGGAGCTCACCCTTGTTCGTTCGTGACACTCAGTCGCGTACCCTTCCTCCATGACCGCCTTTGATCCCCGATTCTCCCGCTATGCGCGACAAATGGTGCTCCCCGGCATCGGCGCTCAAGGGCAGGCGCGTCTCGCGTCATCCAAAGTCTCGCTCGTGGGTTGTGGCGCGCTCGGATGCGCGATCGCGGACTCCCTCGTGCGTGCAGGTGTCGGTGAACTGCGCATCATCGATCGGGACATCGTCGAAGAGACCAATCTTCAGCGCCAATGCCTCTTCGATGAAGATGACGCTCGCGCAGGAGCGACGAAAGTCGAAGCCGCCGTCAAGAGACTGTCCCGCGTGAACTCCGCCGTGGTGCTTGATCCTCTCGCCGAAGATGTCGGACCTTCAAACGCGGAATCGGCGGTCCTCTCTTGTCGGCCCGATGTCATCATCGACGGCACCGACAACTTCAACACTCGATATCTGTTGAACGACCTCGCCGTGAAGCATCAACTTCCGCTGATCTACGGCGGAATCATCGGCATGCGCGGCGTCGCCGCTCCGATTCTTCCCGAGACAGGCCCGTGCCTTCGTTGTATCGCGCCCGATGCGCCGTCGGCGGGATCGATGCCCACATGTGAAACGGCGGGGGTGCTGGGTTCCGCCGTGCAGATCGCCGCGAACATCCAAGCCTCGATCGCGCTGCGACTCTTGAGTGGCGCGAAGATTACGCCGGTGATGGTCGATTTCGATGTTGAACGAATGGAGTTCAACAATCGCGATATCAGTTCGCTTCGTGACGAAGCATGTCCGTGTTGCGTTGCGAAGAACTATGAGTTCCTGAATCGAACATCCGCCGATGAA
>JBKDPX010000418.1:0-8896 GCA_046342165.1 Phycisphaerales bacterium
CTCGTGGCGTGTCGGTCGTTGATCGTGCCTGATCACGCCCAACGCACCGAACTGCGTTCGGTTGTCACAGGATGCCTCGCGACAGTTCGCGGCGGCTGAGCATGCATTGCAGGGCGGATCCACCGCCCGTCATGAAGGGAGTACGGATGAAGATTCTGAATGTGATCGGTATGACATTGATGTTGGCGGTGACGGCGCTCTCGGGTGTCGGTTGCAGCAGCAAGCCCCGCCTTGTCGAATGCGAGATCGTCGTCTCGCCCGGCGGCAACCTGGTTCAAGAACTCGCCGGCAAGCCGCTCCAGGTGGATCTGATCGGCGTCAACGACACCGACATCGCCAAATACGCGGGAGTTTCCGTTGACGACTATTTCGCGGGAACCAGCGCCGTTCGCAGCGATGCCGGTGCACTTCGTACTACCTTCAACTTCAACGGCAATGCAACGGGTGCGCAGGTGCTGAGCGTCACCGGCAAGACCTACGCACTCTGGCGTGAGCGCGGCGTCAAGAAGATCGCGATTCTCGCGAGCGGACGCGGACTCAAGCCCGCGGCCGGCGCCGATATGCGCAAGCTCATGTTCCCCCTCACCAACAAGGAGTGGGAGCGTGGCCAGAAGATTCAGATCATCGTGAAGGAATCCGGCATCGAGTGCGCGACCGCACAAAAGCCGCAGAAAGAGTGATTCGTTCGCGAGGCATGATTTCGACGCCGCGCACCTGACCGTGCGCGGCGTTTTTTCGGCGGAAATGATCGATGGCGAACTTCGGCAACTACGAAACCGTTGAACAAATCGCCTCCTCCGGTCCGTTCACGCTGTACAAAGCGCGAGGCGGAGCGGCGGGCGATGTCGCCGTGAAGGTGTACGAGAGTCAAGCCGCCTTCATCGGTGAGTTGTGGGATCGAAAGGCTGCGAACTTCGTTCAAAGCGCATTGCTGGTCAAGACGCTGATCGAACGAGGCGCCAAGCGTTGGAATCCCGTCTTCGATGCGGCGAAAACCGAGGATTACGCGTTCTACGCCGCGGCGTTGAAGCCTTTGAGCCTGCCGCGCTTTCTTTCGGGCGTTCGCAAATCCTCCGCGCGCGAACTCGGCTTCATCATCGCAGGGATCGCCGAGGGTTTGATCGAACTGCGTGATGCGGTTGGAAGTCGCGGCCACGGTCGATTGAACTCCGGCGCCGTGTTGCTCGGCGGTGACGCGGAGGGCGGCGCAGGCGAAGTCTTTTTGTGCGACGCCGCTGCGCCCGCGGAAGTCGGTCCGCAGTCCGCATCGGACGACAAAATCGCGCTCGGCAAACTGATCTTCGAAATGGTCATGCGGCGCGAGGCGCCGATCTCCCGCGGCTTTGCAATGACATCCGAGTGGTCGTCGCTCGGTGCGGGCGGCAAGTTGCTCTTTGAACTGTGCGATGCGCTCTATGCGGGCGCGCAATGCACGCTCACGCTTGAGCAGATCCGTGATCGTGCGTTGTCGATGCCCGCCCCGTCGACGGGCGCGAAGGGACTGATCTTCGGCGGAATCGCCGCAGCGTTGGTTTTGGGCGCGTGCGGTGCGTTCGTATTGCTGCGTGAAAAGGAGCCGGATCCAATCCCCGTTCCGCCGATCGTAGAGAAAACCGGCGCGTGTATCACGCTGGCATCGGGCGCCACGGAGTGGACATGCGATGTGATCACCAAGGCGGCGTGTGATGAAAAGCAAGGTCGCTACCTGGGCGATGACAAACCCGCGGTGCGCTTTCTCGTCGATCCGCGCGAAACGGTCGGTTGGGAGCCCGCGCTGACGGAAGACGAACGCGCGAAATGGGAAGAACTCGAAGACAGCGCCGAGTTGGTGGCTCAGACAAAGCTGAAGTATGAGGAGGTTTATCTCCAGCCATTGCGTGAGCTCAACGCAAGGCTCAAACGAGTGGGGGATGATCCCAAATGGGTTCCGCGTCCTGATGAACCCGCCTATGCGGATCCGACGCTCACCATTGAACAACAACAGCGCACGATCAATGAGATCAACGACATCCGCGCGCAGTTCGCGTCGTTTCGAATCGACGGCGAACGAATGGTCGGACTCGTCGCCGAAATCGATCGGATCAGTTCCGGCAACATGAGCGAGTTCGTCAACACCTGTTTGAAGATTCTCTCGGATGCCGAAGCCAAGTTGAATGCGCTCCGCGTCGATTTTGATGAGAACATGATGCAGGAAGCCGGGTACGACCCGAAGGAATTCGATTTCGATTCCGCCCGCACCAATGTGCAGGCCCTTCTGAGCGCGGATGGCGCGGCCGGCCCCGCGGATTCACGAAAGCGCGACGATGCGCGTCGCGCGGCGCAAAAGCTGAGCGGTCGCGTCACCGGAATCGACAGTCGGCTCGGTACCCTCGTCAAAGATAAGATCATCGAAGCTTCCAAAGCCCTGAGTGACGATCTTCCGAGTTCGTTGCGTGATGCGTTCACTGCACAGATCGAAAAGCTCGCGAATTCGAGTCTGGGCGCGTCCAACAAGTACGCTCGCGCGCAAGCCGCGCAGTATTGGGCGCAGGAAATCACCAGCGGCTTCGCGATCGAGGGCTTGGCGAGTCTCGACGGCGTGTTTGATGCCGCGACCTTCGATCGCATCAAAGGTGAGAAAGCCTCGCGCGCGGTCAACGAATTCGCGGGTGTCGTGGCGGCGCTTGAAGTGTTCCCCGCTCGAGACGACAAACAGTTCGCCGATACGCTCGCGCGGGCGTCCGGCGAACTCGCGGCATGGCGTGAAAAGGCGCGTAATCTCGGAGTCGGTGCGGAGAAGATCAAAGCGCGATTGCGCGCCGCATATGCGCCTGATGAGCAAGTCGATGGTGAATCCATTGACGCGATTCTGCAGTCCATGCGTGCGTCCGCCGAGTGGACGGAACTTCAGGAGGCCTTCAAGCCGCTCGCAGATCTCGAAGCGTCGCTCAACTCCATCGCGAGAGATGATCTTTCGCCCGAGCGTTTGGTCGCCGTGATCACGGATCCGTCCATCAACAGCGCGATCGCGGCGAGCGGCAAGCGCATCGCGTGGAAGCGGCTTTCAACTCGCGGCGACTGGCCGACGGATATCGATTCGCTGCGCCGAATGCCCGCGCTCGCCGCGGATCTCAAGTCCGCTCTTGAACGCGCGGGCGTCGCACCGTCGCGCATCCAATCGATCGCCGACTCTGAAATCGAAAGTTCGCTGGCGACTCGTTGGGTCACCTTCGTGAACGAAAGACTCTCAAACGATGGCGCGCTGATCGAGAGCTTGTACGCCCCCGAAACGCGCAAGGCGTTCTTCGTCAGCGGTGAAACACCCGCTGGATTGAATGAGAAAGCGAAGTTCAACTTTGATCTCATGCGCGCGCGGGCCGAAGCCGCGGGTTTGTCGGATGCGGAGATCCCCGCATTTATCTCGCGATGGGAATCCGCGTTGGCTTCCGATGAAAGACTTGCGCGGGCATTCTTGATGTGGAAGGCCGGCAAGTTCGCGACCGATTGGAAGCAAGTCGGCCCAGGATTGGCAGGGTGGAAGGTTGAAAACGAAGAGTCAGAAGATCACGTCGTGTACACCAAGCAGAGCAAAGGCGCGACGTACACGCTGCGATTCAACAAGGTCGGCGAAAGTTCAATGGTGTGCACGACGGAGTTCACCGTCGGATTGCTTTCCATGATGTTGAGCGAGTCAGGCGCGGACGCCACGGCGTACCTCGCAAAACAATTTTCCGGATTGGGATTCGGAGTCTCGCCGTGGTACTTCGAGAATGTCACCAACAGGTTCGTCATTCGCCGTCCTTCAACCAATCCCGAGATTCCCAATTTGGGTTGGCTGATCGAAAAGGAAAACTTCGCGGTCGACGGAGTGTTGTTTGAAGGTCGACAGCTGTTCGTGGAGAACTTCGATCCGCCGGGACCGGACACGCCCCTCAACTTCGTGTCTGCTTCGGGCGCTCTCGCATTATCACATGCGTTGGGCTGCCGTCTTCCATCCGTCGCCGAGTGGAGTGGTGCAAAGGCTTCGGGTGACAGCACTCCCAACCTCCGCGACGCAGCGTTCTCGCGGCAGTTTCAACATGCGGCCGCGCTCCCGATCGAAGATGTCCTTCATTTGCCTTCGGCGGGCCGATTCCCGGTCGAAGATCCGACTCGCACAGTGGATCCGCGCACCGACGGCTCCTCGGGTGTCGGGGACGACGGGATCGTCTTCTTCCGTCCCGCTCCGGGGGGCTCTTCGACCTTCCTGGATTTGGAGGGAAATGTTGCGGAGTGGATCTTGGAGTCGGGGGAAAAGAGTCTGGAAGTCACTATGGCCCAACCGCTTACAACGGATCAGCGTTCGAAGTTTTCGAAGCAGCTTGGAGAGCGGATCGGCGTTGTCGGCGCCAGCGCGCTTTCCCCGGCAGGACTCGATGCAAGCGTGTTCGTCCGCGCGTCGCAGATTCCGAGATTCCGAGCCTTGAACACCGCCTTCAGCTACAGCGATGTCGGATTCCGACTGGCATTCACGGCCGAGGGTGGCGGCGGTGGTTCCGGGCAGCCGTCAGAAACCGTTCGACGACGTTTGCTTGGATCGTCTTATCGCTAGCTTTGACAGAGGTTTAGGTCAATTGGCGGCGGTTCGACCCCTGCGTGAGTGGCGGAATCGGAGTCCGTTTGATCGTACAACGAACGAGAAGTCGCATTTGGTACGATGCGGCGGTGATCGTTATGATCTCCGCACAGGCGGAGCCGTTATGCGTTTGAATCGTTGAAGGTGAACAGAGCGTGGTGGAACCGACGACAGATCGAGGCCGGAAGGTGTCTGCGCTTGCCGCGCGCCTTCGGGTGTTGCATTCCGAGTTGCGGACCGAAGACCCGGAGTTTCGGCGAGAACAACTTCGCGACGAAGTCAATCGCGTCGTCGCCGGCGTGCAACCGCACGACCGCGAACAGTTTCTGAGCGAACTTCTGATCGAGTTTCCATCGCTCTGCGGCGATCGAACCGAGAGTGCGCCCGCCCCCGCGCCCAAGCCCGCCGCCGCTGCTCGGCCGACCCTCGACAGTTCCGATCCGATGCAGCTCGTGCTCCAACTGATGGACGCAGCGGAGGGATTGAGCGACGCCGACAAGCGCAAGATCGCGGACAAATTGGCGATCGTCGGCATTGTCAAACATCAGACCGTGAAGGTTGAGGTTCCGGCATCGACGCCGACCGAACCGGCGCCTGTCGTGATGAGTTCGGGAGACGGATTTTCAGACGCAACGCTGGCGGGCATGCGCAAAGCCGTCGGTGCGCCGACGGATGCTCAATTGTCATCCGAGCGCATGACGGATCTGATGGTGATTGCGACGGATTACATGATTCGCGTCGAGAATATGTCGACCACGTTCGCGCGCGAAATCGGCGTCGATCCCAAGTACAACGCCTTCGTGCAGCAGGCCATGAAAAAGCTTGCAGAGCGTTATGTCTCCGGCGATCCCAAGTCGACGAAGGATGTCATCCAAAAGGCGGAGGCCAACAACCGCATCCTGATCGCGGCGGTTGTCCGCGCGGTTCGTCGCGCCGGAGAGCAATTCGCATCCGATCATCTCACGCGTTTCGCGCCCGAAGAGATCGACAAGGCGGTGGGCAACGTCACCTTCGGCAAGTCGGGCAAGTGCTGGGAGGCATACTGCGCGATGATGAAGGGTGCGGATAAGGCGGCGATGGCCAAGCGGATTCAGGATCTTGTGAAGAAGGAAGTCGAAGCCTGGTTGGATCAGTTCATGGGTGCATGAGATTTGCGGGAGGCTCGTACGCAGCCCCCGGGAGTGACGAAGCATGTCAAACGGCGGAATGGTTCACTGGCACGAGGGTCTCTTCCTGCAGCCGCATCACCTTCAGGCGATGCAACGCGAGCAGTTCGACAACCAAAGCCGCGAGCGGCGGTTGAGCAACCCCTATCCGTACGGCGTGATCGACATGAAATGGTCGTCGGACGCGCTGGAGAACATGCTTGTGCGCATCGACAGATTGCGCGCGATCATGCCGAGCGGCGCGGAGATCGACGTGCCGGGCAATACCGATCTCGCCGCGCTCGACATCAAGCGGATCTTCCAATCGTCCAGTTCCGGATTCACGGTGAGCATCGCCGTACCGCTGTGGCAAGGTGCGCGCGCGAATACGGTCGAGCCGTTGTCATCCAATGCGAGCGCGGCGCGTCGTGCGGTGGCGGACGAGGCCCGCATCAAGCGGCTGTATCGCGTAACCGAAGGCAGTCGGGTGGACGAGAACACGGGGGAAAATCCGCAGCCGGTCCTGTTGCGTCGCTACAACGCCCGCTTGGTCGTTGACGGTGATGACACCAGTGATATGGAAGTGCTTCCGCTTCTGCGCGTCGAGGCGAGTTCGTCGGAGCAGACGCTTCCTCGTGTGGACTCGCGCTTCGTGCCTCCCTGCATGATTCTCAGCGGTTCCGCATCGCTGCGCAACATCGTTCGCGATCTCGCGCAGTCGATCGAAGCCTCGCGCAAGGTCATGGTAAATCAATTGGCGCGCGGCGGATGGGTGGTCGACAACGTCAAGGGCCAGACGGTGCTGGATCTCATGCGCCTTCGCACGCTGAACAAGTGGGCGAGCCGTCTGCCGAGTCTGCTCGCCGCCGGACCCGCGGGCGTCGGTGTGATGACTCCTTTCGAAACATATCTTGAACTTCGCGAACTGCTTGCGGATTTGGCGTCGCTGAGTCCCGATCGCGATCCGTTCGAGGGTCCGAAGTACGAGCACGACAATCCCGGACTGATCTTCGCGGAACTTGATCGCCGCATCCGTCCGTTGCTGACGGGTGAAGTAAAGACGAAGGTCCGCGCCAAGCCGTTCATCAAGGATGGCACGATCATCGCGATGTCGATGGACGAGGCCGACTTCACCGAACCCAACGGTTACTTCCTGGGTATCCGCACCAAGATGGATCCGACGGTGCTCGCGAAGTTGGTCGAAGACCCTGACAAGTTCAAGCTCATGCCCAAGAGCATGGCGCCCAAGAGTTATCAGTTCGGCATCAAGTTGGCGGAAGAACGCCATCCGCCGCAAGGCATGTTCAGCGCGGGTGATCTGCACTACTTCCGCCTCGTGCTCGGCGAGAGCGAGCAGATGTGGAAGAAGGCGCAGGATCCCAAGGAACGCGCGCTGGGCATTCGGTGGGCTGAAAACGAATCCTTCGAGTACCAGGACGTGCAGTTGTACATGACGTTGCCTTCTTGAGTCGCGGATGAAGGGAAGAATCAATGACCCTGCTTGAAATCTGTGAACCGCTGTTCCAGTATGTGTGTCGATTGAATCGACTCGGACGCAAAGGCGGCAGGACTGACCAGACGGTCGTCAAAAGCGAGTTGCGAACGATCTTCGCCGACATGCGCAGTCGCGCCGAGGCCACGCCCAATATGGTCGGGCCTTACGGACACATCGAAAAAGTCCTGATGTTCTTCACCGATGAGATGATTCTCAACAGCAAGGTGAATTTCGGCGGCGGATGGAAGCCGCTGAGCGCGGATCCGCGTCAGGTCGGCATTGATGATGGCGCCGAACTGGCCTTCGAGGATAAGTTCTGGGACATGCTCGACGAAACGCTCGAGGATCCCACCGAGAGCGCGATGTTCCAGCTCTCCGTGTATTACGTGTGCATCGGGCTCGGTTTCGCCGGACGGTACGAGCAGGAACCGGAGACGCGCAAGCGCAAGATGTTGGAGATCTCTTCGCGCATGCGGGGCATGATCGACGTGGATCAGGCGGCGCGTATTTGCGCCGCCGCGTATGAGAACGTCGACACTCGTCCGCTGCACATCTCCCCCGCGCGGCGTCTCACGGGCATCGTCATCGCGTTGACGGTGTTCACGATCGTGATGCTCGGCGGTTATGTGTATTTCTTCAAAGATGCGCAGCAGAAGCTGAGAAGCGCACTCGAGAGCATCAACGCGTCGGCCGCAGCCGATTCCAAGTGATCATGTTTCAGTCTCCATGCACCGTCAGTCGCCGCGGTTGAAGCGGTGTGCGTGGTGCGGAAGGTTGGTGAACGATGTCAGATATCGCGAAAAGTTCGGTCTCCGTCGGCACGCTCGTGGGCGTGATGAGCGGCGGTATCACCGCGGGTTCGGTCGCCGGTCTGTTCATGCTGAACGACAAAACCGTTCCCATCATTCTTCTCATCGCCATCGGCGCCATGGTGCTGGCATTCGGCATCTACAAGCTCGTCCTGAAAATCAAGGACAGTCAAAAGAGCAAACCGTTCGCGGCGATGTTGACGAAGTCTTCGACCGGCGCGCCGGTCGATCCCGCCATGAAGGCGCGTATGGATGACCTTCGTCGTAAGTTCGAGGAGGGTGTCTCGATCTACAAATCCGCCGGCAAGGATCTCTACACGCTCCCGTGGTACTTGCTCGTAGGTCCTTCGGGATCCGGCAAAACCGAAGCGCTGCGTCGCAGCGCCGTCGGCTTTCCTCAGGGCTTGCAGGACTGTCTCCAAGGCGCCGGCGGAACGCTCAACATGCACTGGTGGTTCACCAATCAGGCCGTGGTGCTCGATACCGCCGGTCGTTTGTTCATGCAGGAAGATGATCGCGAGTGGAAGGAGTTTCTCCGTCTGCTCAAGATGAGTCGTCCGACCAGTCCCAGCAACGGACTGTTGCTGGTCATTTCCTCGGAAAATCTGCTGAAGGATGCGTCGGACAAGATCGAATCGACCGCGGGCTCCATCGCGCGCAAGCTGGATGAGATGCAGCGGATACTCGACGTGCGGTTTCCCGTGACCGTCATCGTCACCAAGTGTGACAAGATCATCGGCTTCCGCGAGTTCTTCGACACCCTGAACGATCCGGTGATGCAGCATCAGATTCTCGGTTGGAGCAATCCCGCACCGCTCGACGAAGCGTTCAAGGCCGATGGCGTCGACAAACA
>JBKDPX010000419.1:0-13616 GCA_046342165.1 Phycisphaerales bacterium
GGCAGACTGACAGGAAGTCCGGTTCGTGCCGTGCACGTGGCGGACTTTTCTTGGTTCGATGATCTCTCGACGTTCGGACACTTCAACGGATCCCGCTCGCAGTATGAAATCGCTCAACGCGCGAGACGACTCTCCGAAGAGTGTGATGCGCTCGATGCGCCTCTGCCGAAATTTGACCATGATGTCATCACCGGCCACGCTTCACATGTGCTGATCCGGCAAGTCGTGGAACACAACGCGAAGTTGTTGGTGCTTGGCGTTCGCAGTCCGATCACTTCGGTGTACGGCCCCGGACCGATCGCAAAGTCCTGCGTCCGGCATTCACCCTGCGATGTCATGCTCACGCGCGAAGATCACCCGGGCGCGTTCAGGCGCATCGTCGCGTGCACGGATTTCTCGGACACATCTCGCCGCGTCATTCGTGAAGCCGCGAAAATCGCGGAACGAGACGGCGCCTCACTGCGCATCGTGCACATCGCCGCGGCGCCCCGGTTGGAATATGCCGCCGCAGGCAATCCGCTTGGCATCTGGCCATCCGATCCGCTCAATGCGATGCAGTCGTGGAACTCGTATCGGGCCGAACTACCCGGCAGACTCAGTCGATTCATCGAACCGGTCCTGAACGGCCAACTCAAAGCGGTCGACATGATCGCCGAGGTGGAAGATCACGACCATCACGCCCGCGGCATCAGCGCCTACGCACGAAGAAACGGGGCCGATTTGATCGTGATAGGCTCGAAAGGCCGCTCGAACCTTCGAGAGTTCTTTCTCGGCACGACGGCGGAGCGTGTGCTCAGCGATCTGCCCTCCAGCGCTCTGGTCATCAAGCCATCGGAAGCCGGCGGACATTGAGGACGGCTTCGGCGATAGACTATCGCCGTGCATTCGGACTCGATTTCACATTCAGGTCATTCCATCAGGATTCGCGGAGTCTCCAAGCGCTACGGATCATTGGTCGTGCTCGATCACATCGAACTCGCGATACAACGCGGCGAGTTCGTCTCCATCGTTGGTCCGTCCGGTTGCGGCAAGACCACATTGCTCCGCATTCTCGCAGGATTGGAAGCGCCGGACGCGGGTTCTGTGCTCCTTGGTGAACAAGATATCACCACCACTCCCGCGCACTCCCGCAGCATCAACACGGTCTTTCAGAACTACGCACTGTTTCCGCATCTCTCCGTGCGCGAGAACATCGAGTTCGGACTTCGATCCCGCGGCATCGTCGCTCCTGATCGAGTCGACCGGGTGTTGCGCCTGGCGCGGATCGATGATTTGCGTTCGAGTGATGTGACAAAACTCTCCGGCGGCCAGAAACAACGCGTGGCACTGGCCCGAGCGGTGGTGAACGAGCCCGCGGTGCTCCTTCTCGATGAACCGATGTCCGCACTCGATGCGAAGCTGCGTGGGGAGGTTCGGACAGAACTGCGTGCGCTTCAACGCGCGACGGGAATCACTTTCATCCTGGTCACGCACGATCAAGATGAGGCGCTGAGAGTCTCGGATCGCATCATCGTCATGAATGATGGAAGGATCGAACAACAGGGCACGCCGCAAGAAGTCTACGAATCCCCGAGAACACGGTTCGTCGCCGATTTCATCGGCGCAGCGAACATCCTTGAAATCACAGGCAGAAACGCGGCGGAGGTCTTCTGCAGTTTGGGTGCGGTTCGTTGCGATAACCCCGACACCGTTTCCGCGATCGCCGTTCGCGCCGAACGATTGAGCATCCACTCCGACGTCGCCGACTCATCGCATGTTGTTCGTGACGTTCTATTCCGCGGCGACACCGCCGATGTCACACTTGATCCCGGCGGACTCCGCGTGCGAACCGACGCTTCCATCGCGTTCAAACCGGGAACACGCGTCGGCGTCATCGCGAAAAGCGGATCATTACAACCACTGCATGGATGAGTTCACCGGCAAATCTTCGGTCAAATTGATTGGCAAGGGACTGCTGCTCGGATCTCCGGCGCTCGTGATGATTCTTGGATTCATCGTTCTGCCTTCGGTGTTGCTTTGCACAACGGCATTCCTGACGCGATCCCCGGAAGGATTCATCGACGACACGCTCACTATGGCGAATGTCTCCCGTGCGTTGGGATTTGACGGACAGGGAGCCGGAGGACGCAATCTCACGATCCTTCTGCAATCGTTCGCCTACGCGGCGCCGGTGAGCCTTTGTTCGGTCATCCTGGGCTTTCCCGTGGCGATCTGGATCAGTGCGCGTCGACCGCGCATGAGAAATCTCGCCGTCGCTCTCGTGATGATCCCTCTGTGCCTGAACATCGTCATTCGCGCCTACGCGTGGATTCTCTTGTTTGGCGCTGATTCACCGCTTTGCACCCTGTTGCAGACCATCGGCATCCTCGATGTTCGCGCCGGGCTCTATCCTTCAAGCTTCGCCGTATTCGTCGGCATGCTGTCGGCGACGCTTCCGTTCGCGATCCTCACGCTACAAAGCGCGACGGACCGCATCGATTGGAATCTGCTCGACGCTGCGGAAGACTTGTATGCGTCACGCGTCCGCGCGTGGCATCACGGTGTCATCAAAGCCTGCATGCCGGCGCTGCGGACATCATTTCTGCTGACGTTCATTCCGGCACTCGGCATGTTCGTCGTTCCGGACATTCTCGGCGGCGCGAAATCTTGGATGATCGGCAACCTCATCCAACAACAATTCGGAGCGGCTCGCAACTGGCCATATGGCTCCGCGCTTAGTGTTCTCCTCATGGCGTTGATCGTGCCGTTCATGATCACTCTCGTGCGCGGGCGGCATGACGCCACCGAAGGCGCGGGAAGACCGAGGTCCGGCCGATTCACCTGGACGATCACAGTGCTCGCTTGCATCTTCCTCTATCTGCCGCTTGCGACCATCGTCACCGCGGGCTTTTTTTCTTCGCCGAACGGCATCTCGTTCGGCAGGCCCACGCTTGATTGGTTTTCTTCGGCGCTCTCGAACCGCGATGTCATCAACGCACTGCTGAACACCTTGCAACTCGCAGTCATCTCCACGGGCGTCGCAACCATATTCGGGACGATGTTCGCTTTTTCGTTGCAGCGACATCACTGGCCGCGTCGATTCCGGTCGCTGATCGAGGTCGCGCTGCAGTTGCCTCTCGCGCTTCCGGAAGTGTTGCTTGCCGTCGGAATCGCTCTGTCCTTGGGCTTGCTGCGTCAGGTTTCCGATGTTTTCGCACCCGGAATGACATCGATGATCCTCGGACATGTCGCCTTTCAAACCGCTTTCGTCACAATCGCGGTTCGTGCCGGACTCATAACGCTCGGAACGAACCTTGAGCAGGCCGCCGCTGATCTCTACGCGCGCCCATTTGAGACCTTTCGCCGCGTGACGCTTCCGTTGATCGCACCATCGGTGATCGCCGGAGCCATTCTGGCTTTTACGCTTTCACTCGAGGACTTCGCCATCAGTTTCATGACGTCATCTCCGGACAGCACCACACTTCCCATCCTGCTGTACGGCTCCATCCGACGCGGCATCACCCCACAGTTACATGCGATCAGCGCAATCCTGATCGTCACGACAGCCCTGCTGGTCTTCGCCGCGCTTGCGCTGATTCCCAAGCCAACAATCAAGGCATCATGATTCTCCAACGCACTGAACGCCTGCTCCCGCTGATTGTGGTCATGTGCTCGTTCATTCTCGCGGCATGCGAGCGATCACCGGACGCTCAATCCTCCAAGGCGGGCGAACTGCATGTCCTATCTTGGTCGGAGTACATCGATCCGGCGATCGTCACGGAATTCGAAGCTCAAACCGGAACACGCGTTCGGATCGATGTGTATGACGACACGGAATCCATGATCGCGAAGATGCAGCATCAAGACGGCGATCGTCTGTACGACGTGGTGATCGCTTCCGATCATGCCATTCCCGTCCTGCGTTCACTCAAGTTGATCAGACCGATCGATTTCTCCCGCGTACCGAACGCCGCGAATATTGATGCGCGATTTCGAACCCCCGGTTACGACCCGGACGGCTCACATTCTCTTCCGTATCAATGGGGAACCGTCGGACTGATGTATCGAAAGCCCTTGCCCGAGGGTCGTGATCTCTCCTGGGATCTCGTTCTTGGCGAACGAGCGACGGGGCGATTCGTGCTCATCGATTCAATGCGCGACATGATGGGTGCTGCGTTGAAACTCAACGGGAGTTCAGTCAACGCCACGGAAGCCGAAGCGCTGAAGCGGGCCGCGGATCTTATCGTGGCCGCGAAACGGCACGATTCATGCCTCGGATTCGAGGGCGGAGTCGGAGGGAAGAACAAAGTGGCCGCCGGGACGGCGGATTTCGCCATCGTGTATTCGGGCGATGCTCTTCGCGCCGTCGCGGACGATCCGTCATTGGGTTACGGGGTGCCCGTGGAAGGCTCCATCATCTTCACTGATGCGATGACCATCACATCCCGCGCGCGCAACGAAGCGGGAGCCTACGCATTTACGAACATGATTCTCGATGCCAAAGTCGGGGCACGTTTGAGCACGTGGACGCGTTACGCAACGCCGAACGCCGCGGCGAAACTCCTGATGTCCGCGGAACTGCTCAACGATCCCGCAGTCTTCCCCGATGAGGACGCCATGGCATCGATGGAGTTTCTGTCGGATGTCGGAGATGCGACGATCGCGTACGACAACGCATGGACCGACATCAAGACCCGATGATCACCGACTCGAGGTGGTTGCCGTCGCCGCGTACACCTTGTCCATCGCACGGCGATAGATCCACGCGCGCTCGGAGGGATCTTTCTCCGCAGCGGCATCGCGCAGGGCCTTCTTGAGAGCCTGCATGCCATCGGCATCTACGGCGGACTTGCCAAGGGTGATGATGGACGTCACCGCCACCTCATAGATCGCAGCGCAGGCGGCCTTCTCCCCTTCGTTGAACATCGGAGCGCCGCGCTCGATCGCCAATTCGATGATCGAAGCGACACGCGCGGGATCGACGGCGGACATGCCGGCGGATTGCTCAGGCTTCGACTCGGGGATCAACACGCGGTCGATCGTGTGAATGACGCCGTTGGATGCCTGAATATCAGCAGAGACGATCTTGGCGCCCGAAGCGGTAACCGCGCCGTCACGAAGAGCGAATGTCACGGTCGTCGCGCCCGCGAGCGTTCTTGCAGCACCAAGCGCCGGCATCTCCGAACGACGCACGGAACTGGGAATCACATGGGCGGTCAGCACCGCGATGAGGCTGTCGGGATTCTTGATCAAACTATCGAGTGCACCTGCCGGGAGCGCGGCGAACGCTTCATCCGTCGGCGCAAGCAAAGTCCACGGCCCCGGATTTTCGGAAGCAAGCTGAGAGCCGATTCCCGCCGCATCGACAGCCTTGCGGAGCGTGGACAACTCCGAACGTTCCGCGAGAAGTTCGGCGATGCTGCGCAGTTCCGGAACCATGACGGCATCAATCACGTGCACAATGCCGGCGTTGAACGAAACATCCGATGCGACGATCTTCGATCCTGCGACAGTCATCGCATCGGCATCGACGGGAAGTACCTGATTCGAAAGCGCCTTGAGCGAACGACGCGAGAGCACATCAGCTGAATCGACAGCACCGGCGACGACATGATGCTTGAGGATCGCGGTCAAAGTGGCTTTGCCTTCCGGCGAAGTCAGGAACTTCACTTTCTCCGCCGGGAGCTTCGCGAATGCATCATCGGTCGGCGCAAAGATCGTGAACTTCTGGCCCTCGGGCAACGAGAGTCCGGCGGCGTTCACCAGCGCGAGCAAGGTCTTCAGGCCCGCTGCCTCCGCGACGCTTTGCAGATCATCGGCGCTGCGGAGCTTGCGTCCACCCAACGGACGAATGTGATCGACATCGATCGCGAAAGCTCCGGCCTTTTTGTCGGCGAGCGTGATACCGACGGACTCGATCTTCTCCGGGCGAAGCTCAGGAGCGTTACCGACTTTTCGTCCGAAGTTGTACAAGCGGAAAGCATCGAACGGCATTTCAACCGTCATCCACTCACCCGCCTTTGTGTCAAACTCAAACTGATAGCTCCCAGCCATGAGGCGCACGTTCGAACAGCGGACATCGAACTGATAGCGACGCCCGTCTCCCTTGACGCGAAGTTCAAGACCCTCGCGTCCCTCAAAGAAACCTTCGGGTACGCTTGTCTGCGTTTGAGAAAAGCCTCCGTTGTTTTCAAGTGAGAGTTCACCCTGAAAACGCATCACACCGTCTTGTTCCTGCGACACTCGTCCGGTGGAAAGTCCCCCCATCACTCCGTCCAGCACCGTTCGCCAACCCTTGACACCCGAATCAAACTCAAGATTCGGGGTTTGAGCGATTGCGGGAACAGATGAAAGAACGACGGGAATGAAGGCGGAAATGAAGCGATGAAACATGATGCGTTCTCCGTTCAATGGTTCACGGAGTTCGCATCCGCACTGCCCGCGGATTCAGCGGGGGAATCGACCTCGCAACATCTCTTGCATGCGGCGATTCATGTCCTCGAACGGATCAGGGCGCGGCGCCTCGACGGGAACATCCCCAAAAACAAGTTCGAGATCGGCAAAACGCTCTTGGTCCATGGTCAATTCGACCAACTCGCCTCGCGGCTTCAGGACAATGTCAACTCGTTCTCCGGGATTGAAGGCCAGTCTGCCGGTGACGACTGCCGCAGAGGGATTCGTGCCCCCGATCACTCGCCCGTTCATCGTGATCGACATCATTCCAGCCAACATCTGCTCCGACTGATCGTCGATCCTCCGTCCCGAAACAAAGTTTCCGAGAACCCCCTCTCCGCTCGGAGATCGCACGACAACTTCAAACGAGACCGGAACGGAGAGTCCCGCAGTCGGAAACTCGATCATGAATGTGCCGTCATCAGCGAATCCGCCGCCCGACAAAGCTCCCCGCCGCAGCAATGTCGGGCGGAGTTGCTTGACAAGTTCGGCGCGTTCATCATCACTGACATTCAGTGCACGCACGGTCGAAGGGGCGAGCGCATCGATGACATCGATCGATTGCCTCAAGACGAGTGCTGAACCCGCAAGTTCAGGCCGTGATGCTTCTCGACGCTGGACTTGCCCGTTGATGATCACGACCGAAAATCCGCGGGAAGGCGGATTTGTACCGGGTGCGACGACAAGATCCGCGACAATCTCATATCGACCCTCCGCAATATCGCCGGGAACTTCCAATAGCATGCCCGATTCGTTGCGGTCATACATCATGCGACGCGCGCGCCCGGTCCCCCCCGACAATCCAAAGGTCCCCAAATCGACAGGCTTTCCGTCATGGGAAACGTCGAGCTTGAAATCACCGATGCGTACCGCGCGCAATTCCGCGGGACACGGCAGATTCATCGATGAACCCAATCTGACGTCCGTGACTCGGATCAACGCAGGCAACTTCGAACCTGCTCGAACAACCGACCGCGTCACCAACTCGAATCTCGCGGCCTCGCGGAGAAACTGATCTTCCTGATCCTCGGTCAACACACCATCGAACTTCGCGCGCTCGATGAAATCGCCCCATGCGGGACTCCAGCGACTCTCGCGATCCGCCTGCATGTCCAGCGTGGTACGAATCACTTGCTGATACTGACCGGCATCCAATGCACCCGCGAGGATCCTCGACATGACTTCCGACGCGAGCTTTTCCGCGCGGACCGCGTCTGAAAATCGAACTTCCCACAGAATCAAACCAAGGGGTTTGATCTTGTTCAGATCGCCCCCGGTCAGAGCGGTGTATGCCGCGACACCGACAGGAAGCAGCGAGGATATCAACAAAATCAGTCCCGATGCCGCTACCGCCGGCATTCGCTTTCGCGCACCGGTGATCACAGAACGTTCACGCTTCAATCCCGCGCCGCATTCAGGACAGGTCACGCATTCGGGATACACGCCTTCAAGATCAAAACGGCACTGCGCGCACACCGGGTGGTCATTGATCTTTCTGCCCCGAAATCCGAAGTAGATCAACGTGGCGCCAAGCACCGTCGCAATCAGCAAGATCATCAGAAACGCGGGCAACATGATCCACCTCGAAATCAGCGTCGAGTCGATGATAGGAGATGCACCGCGAATCCGACTCCGTCAATCCCGCGGCATCAGCGCTCGGATCATCGAAGCGATCCATTCCCGCGACGGCCTGGCATACGGTCGGAACTTCTCGACGTTTGAGGTTTCATCGTCGTACAGCAGCGCGCGCCCGCGTCCCAAACTCTGCGCGACCGGGGAATCGATGACATGCGTCGAGTCCGTCGCTGACATTTGAAACACGATTCGAAGGGCGAACTCCCGCATCGTCTGCCGATTGAGAAAGCGCTCGAGGTTATTCACACCGTCACACCACGCCACCACATGAATCCCGAAAGCGGAGCCCTCTTTCAAAATCCGAGTGAGCGTTTCGGACGGCTTTTCCGGCTTGTCGGGGTCGGAGGAAAAATCAAAGTCGTCTGACTTTCGAAGATCCCTGAATCGATGTATTCCGTTCACGAACAAGAACATCGGGGGTCGATCCCGACCGGGGTCCGCTTCGCGGGCAGCGAGCTCGGCTGATACTTCGGCGAGCGTGCGCTGCGGGGCATCGTCGATTCTCAGGGTGTCCGGAGAGATTCCTGCGTGTCGGACCGCCTCCCACACATCACCACGATCGGACGAGAAATGCGAAACATCGAGTACTCGGAACTTCGCCGCCACATGTTGTTTCATCAGCGACAGCATTCCCACGAGTTGGATGACCTCCGAGGCCTCTTGGTCGTTTCCGACGATCAGCAGATTGCCGCCGCTACGTCGGCGCATGCGCGCGGAGGTCGGATCCTTGATCGACACCGCATCACCCAGCCACATCTGTGGCTCGAGTTCCTTTCGGTCGCCCGACATGGTGAACCACCGGCGAGATTCGGACTCGACGTGTGCGGGCAGATTTCCCTCGAAGACAATGGCGGGCGAATACGAACCTTGCCGCGAGGCCGCGAGCGATTTGATTCGCTGCAGTTCTCGATCCCGCTCTTCTTCACCGAGCCAGACGATCTGGAATGGACTGTTTCCTTCAACGGCACCGCTTTGGTCGTTGTAGATCGCCTCGCCGGGTCGGGTCAGCAAACGGGGCGCGGTGTTCTCTTCGCTCATGATCAGATAGGAGTCCTGTTCACTGCTCTGCAGTGCAATGCGAACCGCCATCTGTCCGATCGTTGAACGCGCGATGGAGAACGCGCCGCCCAAGGTTTGCGAGCCCATGACGAGATGCATGCCGAAGGCTCGGCCTTGACGAACGAGTCGATCCAACAAAAGTGCCGCATCCTGGGAGAGGCGATCATCTTCGATGAAGAACTCCTGAAACTCATCGACGGCAAGCAGGATCCGGGGCATCCTTTCATTCGGTCGAATTCGGCGATAGCCCGAAATGTCCTGCGCACCCGCTTCGCGAAACAACTGACCGCGCTGCGAAAGCTCGGCATCCAATCGTCTGAGCACGCTCAATCCGAACTCGCGCTCGCTCTCCACCGCGATCACTCGCGCGTGGGGGAGTCCGTGTGTGGCGTACGCCTTGAACTCGACACCCTTCTTGAAGTCGATGAGGTAAAACTCGATCTCGTCGGGTGAGTACCACAACGCGAGATTCGTGATCATCACATGGAAGAGCGTCGACTTTCCCGAGCCGGTTCGACCGGCGACCAGCGCGTGTTGCGCCGTTCCACGGCCCAGCGAGAGATGCTGCATCCTTCTCGCACCCGCCCGTCCAAGTGCGACGGTCAGTTCCTGAGCCGCGGAGAGGGTCCACATGGAGCCGTCATCCGGCGCAACCGCGCCGAACGGCACGCGAACTCTCGATGAGTTCCGAATCTTGTCGCCCAAAGCGGCCATCACCTCGACGAGTTGCGCGCCTTCGGGCGGCCTTTCAAAATGCAGCACTCCGTCTTGCACTCGCGAATCGAACGGTCGCATGACACCGGATCGGACACTCACGGTCATCGCAAGGCCTTCCAGATCCGACAACATCGGCTTCACCGATGCATGAGGCTTCGCGTCTGTCATCATGAGCACGTAGACGCCGCAACGCTGGCCGCTCATGATGATGCCCTTCAGCCTTGCGAGCGCCGCGTCCGTGAGATTCGCCGGAAAGTCCGCGATCACCAGGAATCGCAACGGTTCGGCGACTTCGCCCGCCTGCATGTTGTACTCATGAATGGTCGCAAATTGATTTCGAAGATACTTCTGAATCACCTGCTCCATGTGCTCGGTGATATCCGCGAGTCGCTGCTCGATATGTCTCGATTCCGTCCAGATTCGATCGCCGACGATGAGCGGTTCGACATCAGCCAGATGCATCAGCGAAGCGAAGCTCTCCCCCAATGCCACCGGATCCAGGATCGTGAATCTTGCCTTGCCCGCAGGACAAAGGGCGAGCAATCGAAGCATCGCGTTGTGAAGCAGCGACACCGCTTCTTTGCGCCCATCCGCGTCGTGATACACCAACAGTGAACCGCGGCCGCGAAGATCCAAACCGGTCGGTACGCTCCAACGATCATTTCCGACGACGCTCCGATTCGCATCTGAAATGTCTGTTCCGACCGTGGCGAATCCGCATGCAATCTCGATCTCTCCGAGCGGGATCATCTCGGGGAGTCCTTGCTCGCACACAGGCGGGACCGACTTGCCGTTCGCCCAATGCGGATTCACCCGTTGGGCAAGTTCCCTGACGAGTGAACACTCGCGCTCGAATGAATCGCCGACTTGCTTCCAGCGCACCCGAACATCTTCACCCGCGGCTGCGGCTTCCCTCTCGGCTGAGGCTGCCGACTCCGCCGACTTTGACTCGATATCCCTCAATCGACCGGCGCGTTGATCCACGAGTTCCTTCATCAATCGTGCGGACTCTTCGTCGAGCCGGCGTTGACGGTTATCCCATCGCTTTGTTTCCTCTTCAACCGTGCGTTCATGCTGCGTCTTGAGTTCAAACAGCTCCTTCTTCCGCGACTCCAACAACTTGGAATCCGTCGCGGCACGCGCGCGCGCACGTGCAAGTTCGCTGTCACGCCGCGCTTGCGCACCATCGACTTTGACGTCATGAATTCGTTTGGCGGACGCTTTCAGAACCTCCGCCACCCGCTCCACTCTGATGACACTGCACTCGCAAGCGGTCATCATCGGTCGGCATTTCGCGCGCATTCCGAAACGGAGCAAGGAGAGTCCGATGAACAGCACGGCGGCGACAACAAGTCCGTAGACCGCGAGTGTCATACGCGTGTCCGCTCCGACGAAAGCCGATGCGGCAACGGTGATGAGCACCACGACGATCACAGCACAGATCGCGGGGACCCATGACATCCATGCTGAATTCAGCGCCATCTCAAGCGCTTTGGCATGGAGTGAGGCCTGCGAACTCTCTTGCTCGAGCGATTGCGCGATTCGGTCGGGATCATCGTTCAAATCCGGCAACTCGCCGACTGACGCCGCGTCAAGACCCGTCGAGCCGTACAGCTTGCGCAACGGAGTTAACGCCTCCAGTGCATCGGTCGCCGATTTCAAATGCGACGCGAGGTCCTGCGCCGCCTTACGTTGAATCGACTCCACCAGCGTTTCCGCGATCCACCTTCCCTCTTCCACGACCTCGCGCGCGCGCTCAGTCAAGATGCGAGTTTCACGCTCATGATCGGCGATCGCGGAATCTCTCGCGGATATAACGGCGGAAAGCGCCGTCTCGCGCTCCTTGCTCAACTGTTCGCGACCCAGCGCGATGCGAGTGGAAAGTACCTGTTGTTCACGCTGAGAATCGGCATCACACGATGACACTTGTTCCGCGCGTGACCTTTCGATCCGCACGCGGGTGTCGGTGAGCCGATCACGGATCTCGGCCTGCTTGCGCGTGAGTTCCGCCACGATCTTTCGAAGCTCGTCGATGCGCACTCCCGGATCGATGATGATCGTCTGCGTCGTATCCTGTCGGTGTTCGCCGGCTCCGTCAGTCATCGCCACACTCCCTGCGGACCTGCGATATCAGCGCTTCCATGGCTTCCATTCCTTTGACCGTTGAAATCACAAGCGATTCGAGCGGATCGATGTAATCACGCTCGAATCGTCTTCTGGATTCATCATCCCATTGTTCCTTCACCGAATCGGTGCGGATGCGCAGCTTCTTCATCGCGTCATGCAACGCGGCTTTGGATGTCGAGAGACTCATGCCTCGCGCTCCTTCAGTTCCGACGCGCGATCATCCGTGACTGCTTCAGGCGGCTGAAATCGTGATCTGATCTGGGTGTATGACTCCAAGGTCGTGATCATGCGTTCGAGCGCGGCGATTCCTCGCGGCAGCGTCGAATTCAGCGCCTCTCCGAGTTTGTGGGTCGAGGTCTTCGTCAAAAGGGCTTGACGATCGAATCGCCCCACCCACAACTCGGTGTTGCGCTTGCGTGTCGCGGCGGAATCCCGTCGGTCAACGGCCCTCCGCAATTCACGCTGCTCCAAGACGACCGAGGCCGGATCAGGAGCCTTGATCAATCTCTTGCGTTCGATTTCCAGCTTCGCCGCGAGAACTGCGTCCTCCCTGCGGCGCAGTTCGGACTTCCAGTGAGCAGGACGATCCTGGTTCAACCACTGCCCGGTCCGTTGCAACTCCGTTTCCGCAGCGGCCAAGGAACCGCGCGCCGCATCGATGAACTCGATCAACGCGGCACGGACTTCCGCAAGCGCCTTGGTGGATCGAACTCCGGCGCGATCACCCATGTGTGTTTCCTCCGCGACGACATCAGCGTTGCTTGAGATACTCTTCGATCTTCTCCGCCTTGCGAAGGAGAAACGGCACATGTTGGTCTGAGACTTCGGAGAAGCGGGCGAGCGCACGCATGGTTTGTTCGAACTCTTCGGCGAACTTCGCGTGCTCCTGATCGCGCCAGGTCTGGCCGAGTTCATTCATACGCGCCAGCATCACGGTCATCTGTTCGCGAACGGTCATATTGAATTTTTTCAACTCATGGGCGAATCGACGCACTTCACCCGGATCCATGATCGCCTTGGCCATCGAACACCTCCGCCTTTGCGGGCAGTGTATCAGATCCCGCGGTCATTCCTCATCGAATCCGCCATCAACCAGGGCTTTGAGACCCGCTGTGGCGGACTCGGCATCAGCGCCATCGGCGATGATCTCAAGTTCGCTGCCTCGACCGGCCGCCAACATCATCATTTGCATGATCGACTTGCCGTCCACTTCGATATCCGCACGGCGAACGATCACCGATGACGTGAATGTCCCCGCCAAATCCACGAACGCCATCGCGGGCCGGGCATGGAGGCCCAACTTGTTCACCACCGTGGCATGGACTGATATACGAGGCAGAAACACTCTCCTGAATCGATCATCCGGGCAACTGCTGTCCGTCGGCATCTTCAAGCATTCGACACACATCATCTGAACTCAGGCACTGGCGTAGCGAGCGGCGGAACTGTTCCTTACCCAAGTGTCTGAAGATCACTTCCATGGCCTGCAAATGTTCCTCAGGCCGATCCTCCGGACTCAGCAACAAGACCACGGTGTACACCGGTTGACGGTCGAGCGAGTTGAAATCGATCCCGCGCGTCGAAACACCGATGCCCGCCGCCAACGACTTGATGGACGGATGCTTCACATGCGGCACACCGACGCC